>JAOTWH010000223.1 GCA_029863035.1 Acidimicrobiia bacterium
CCGGGCTCGGCCCGCGTCGGCTCGATCAGGCCCTCGAGCACTTCTCCAAGCTCCGCCCCTTTTCCTTCCTGAGCCCGTAGGTGGGCGACGACTCGCATTGTCACATAGCTCCTTTCAACTATGGAGCCGACCCTACTTAGTTCGCCAGGGGTTGATCCGAAAGCCGGCCACCGACCCCGATCGCGAGTAGTCGGAAGGCCTAGCCTCAGGCGATGCCTTCAAGCTTTGACATTCACGAGGTCGCCGCCGGGGTGTGGGCGGCGATTGCTCCAGGCACAGCTGGGCCAGCGGTCAGCAACGCCGCCATCATCGACCTTGGCGACAAGACCGTGGTGGTGGACACGTTCATGACGATGCTCGCCGCCCAGGAGATGGCCACAGAGGTGCAGCGGCTAACTGGGAGGGCGCCGTTCCTGGTGGTGAACAGCCACTGGCACACCGATCATGTTCGGGGCAACTCGGTGTTCGCCGATGCCTCCATCGTGGGCACCGAGCGGATGAAGGAGCTGATGATCGAAGACGCTCCCAAGACGCCGGAGGAGTTCGAGGAGGCCGCGACCGAGATGCAGCAGGTCGCCGCCAAACTCATGGCGGGGGCCGAGACACCCGAGCAGCGTCAGACGGCAGCAGGCACCCAAGCACTGGCCGATGCCTTGACTGCTGAAGTAGGCAGTTACCGCCTAACCCTGCCCAATGTGTTCATCGACGACCGGATGGATGTCCAAGGCGAGCGGCCAATCATGATCCTCAGCTCTGGCAGGGGCCACACCGAGAGCGACCTTTTCGTTCACATCCCCGATGGAGGGGTGGTCGTGGCCGGCGACCTGCTGTGGACCGGCATGCACCCCAAAACCGACGATGGCTTTCCGGCCCTGTGGGCAGCGGTGCTCGACGACCTGGTCGAGCTGAACCCTGCCACAGTTGTGTCGGGCCATGGCCCTGTCGGCAGCGCGACAGACCTGTCGGCGATGGCCGATTACATGCGCCAGCTCGATGCGATAGTCGCTGCCGCTCGCGCCGGTGATCTCGAACCCGAATCGGCCGATCCGCCCCCGGGATCGGAGGACTGGCATGGTCTGGCCCGGTTCCGCAGGAGCCTGGCGCTATTGGTCGCGCAATAGCTGCGGCTGTCTAGGACTCGGCCCAGCCCGACCTAATGCCCCACCCTTCGGGCGGTGGAGGGGAAGACCGGGGGAGGGGAGCCTGTCTGGTGTCTCGAACATTCCGGCCCACAAGCGCTACCTTCCGCCGTCCAGCATTTGGGCGCGCATCGTTAGCACTGGAGTCTCATGTCGGCAATCATCGAAGCAACGGGTCTGGTCAAGCACTACGGCGTTGTCAAAGCGCTCGATGGGCTAGATCTGTCGGTGCCCCAGGGATCGATCCTGGGGTTGCTTGGCCCGAATGGCGCCGGCAAGACTACGGCCGTCTCGATTCTGACGACGCTTCTCCAACCCGATGCCGGACAGGCGACTGTGGCCGGGGCCGACATCCTCACCAACCCAAGGGACGTCCGTCGGAACATCGGCCTCTCCGGGCAGTTCGCCGCTGTTGATGAGCACCTCACTGGATTCGAGAACCTCGACATGATCGGCCGCCTCTACCGGCTGGGGCGGACGAAGTCGCGCCAGCGGGCGACCGAGCTTCTGGACTGGTTCGACCTGTCTGACGCTGCCGATCGGCCGGTCAAGACCTACTCGGGCGGCATGCGACGTCGCCTCGACGTGGCGGGCGCCCTTGTTGCAGAGTCTCCTGTGTTGTTCCTTGACGAGCCCACGACGGGGCTCGATCCGCGCAGTCGCAACGAGCTGTGGGCGATCATCCGCGACCTTGTTGGCCAGGGGACGACGCTGCTGCTGACAACGCAGTACCTCGAGGAGGCCGATCGGTTGGCCGACAACATCGTCGTGATCGATCACGGTCGTGCCATCGCCCAGGGAACGGCCGATGAGCTGAAGGACATGGTCGGAGGCGAGCGACTCGAAGTCTCCATCCTCAAGGTGGAGAACCTGGCTACCGCCAAGGACATCCTCGGGCCGTTCGCCGTCGGTGAGATCCAGATCGACGAGCATTCCCACGAACTCTCCGTGCCAACCACCGGCGGCGCCCCCACACTCACCCAGGCGTTGCGGGCCCTCGACACCGGGGGCGTCAGCGTCCGCGACGTCACGCTGCGCCGGCCCACTCTCGACGATGTGTTCCTCGCCTTGACCGGCCACATCACCGAGGAAGAGCAGGAAGAGACGGCGTCGTGAGCGAGCTGCACTGGTGGGCGGCAGATGCGGGCGTCATCGCCAAGCGCAACCTCATCAAGATCAAGCGGGTGCCGGAGGTGCTCGTGTTCGTCCTGATCTCCCCGATCATGTTCGTGCTGCTCTTCGCCTATGTGTTCGGTGCGTCGATCGACATCCCCGGCGGTAGCTATCGCGAGTTCCTCATCGCGGGCATCTTCGCCCAGACCGTGGTGTTCGGGGCCACGTTCACGGGGGCCGGGCTGGCCGACGACATGCAGAAGGGGATCATCGACCGATTTCGGTCGCTGCCGATGTCACGCTCGGCCGTTGTGGTGGGCCGAACGGTCAGCGACGTCGCCTACAACGTCATCTCGCTCACCATCATGGCGCTGTCGGGACTGGTCGTTGGGTGGCGCATCCATACCGGTGTTTTCGACGCGGTTCTGGCGTTCGCGCTGCTGCTTCTGTTCGCCTACGCCGTCTCTTGGATCATGGCGTACGTGGGGCTGTTGGTGCCAAGCGTCGAGGTCATCAACAACGCCGCTTTCATCGTCATCTTCCCGCTCACCTTCATCGCCAATACCTTCGTGCCTGCGGAAAACCTTCCCACGGTGTTGCGGGTTTTCGCCGAGTGGAACCCGGTGTCCGCCGTGACCCAGGCCGCCCGAGAATTGTTCGGGAACATCCCGTTCGGCACGCCGGAGCCGACGGTGTGGCCGCTGCAACACTCGGTCGGGTATTCGTTGATCTGGGTCGTGCTCATCATCGCGATATTCGCTCCGCTTTCGGTGAACCGATACCGACGGATGACGACCAAGCACTGACTCACAATGGCCGGTGAGCTCCCCACAATTGCTGAAACTGCATCAGGCCTACCGCGGGTCGGG
>JAOTWH010000045.1 GCA_029863035.1 Acidimicrobiia bacterium
GAGATGGTTTGTCGAGTGGCGGCCAGCGAGGCGCGCACCCGGCTTATGAAGCTTTGCTGTGACACCCGTCCCCGCCCGCGTGCCCTGGCACGGGGTGGTGTCTTGACTGCCAAGGAACGCCACGATAGGGACGTATTTCGCGACCTCCAACTATCGCGGTTTGAAGAGCAGTTGCGGAGAGATGTCCAACCGTTCGAGACTTACGACGCGAGCTCCATTCGCGGTGGTGATCGCCACCCCCTCCCCACCTCCCCCGCTGCGCGGGGGAGGAGAAGAATCGGCGTGGTCGCGCCAAGACGCCGGCGATTTGGTGGCGGTCGCGCTCCCCTCCCGCTTGCGGGAGGGGTAAGGGGAGGGTGCCAACCCGTCAGGAAATGCTGACGCGGGACTACGACTCGATCACCACCGGCAGCACGACGGGGCGGCGGTCGATTCGTTTGCGGATCACTTTGGCCGCCGACTTACGGACGTGGCGCCGCAACGTGTCGAGATCTGTCGGATACTTGATATTGCCGAGCTCGGCTACAACTGCCTGGGACGCGGCGTCGAGGATCTCCTTGGGGTCATCGGTTAGCCCATGACTATCGACATCGGGGCCGATGAGGATCTCGCCGTTACGGCGATTGACGCCGACGGTGATAACGACCACGCCGTCGTCAGCCAGTTGACGGCGGTCCCGCAGCACATCTTCGCGCACGTCTCCCAGCTCGCCACCGTCCACGTAGATGTAGTCACACGGAATGGCGTTGCGGTGATGCTTCAGCACTCCATTGGTGAGACTGACGGCATCGCCGTCTTCAGCGAGAATCACATTTGGCACATTCATCTGAGTGGCGAGCTTGGCGTGCGCATTGAGGTGGCGATATTCCCCGTGGACCGGGACCAGAGCATCGGGTCGGACCACGTTGATGAACGTCTTCAGTTCTTCTTGAGCGGCGTGACCGGACACGTGCACATTGGAGTTGTTGCCATGGAACACGGTGGCGCCTTTGCGCAAGAGCCCGTTGATGACCCGACTGACCCGGGTTTCGTTGCCGGGGATGGGCTTGGCAGAGATGATGACGGTGTCCTCTGGGGTGAGGTCCACGAAGCGATGCTCCCCCGAGGCCATCAGCGAAAGAGCGGCGAACGGCTCACCCTGGCTTCCGGTGGAAATGATCGCGGTCCGCTCCGGCGGCAGCTTCAGCAGTTCGTCGATATCGAGCAGCCGATCCTCCGGCAGGTCGAGCAGCCCCAGGTCTTTGGCGATTTCGGTGTTCTTGAGCATCGACCGGCCAAGGAACGCGAACGATCGACCGTCGTCTACCGCCGCGTTCACGATCTGCTGCACCCGATGCAGATGGCTGGCGAAGCAAGCCGTGATCACCCTGCCATGCGACTCGACGATCAGCTCGTATAGCGACGGTCCTAGGGAAGACTCCGACGGAACGAAGCCAGGTACTTCCGCGTTAGTGCTGTCGGACAGCAGCAGTTTCACCCCGCGCTTACCCAGCTCGGCAAAGGTGGGGAGGTCGGTCGGCTTGCCGTCGATGGGGGTGGGGTCGAGCTTGAAGTCGCCCGAGTGCAAAACGATCCCCTCCTCGGTATCGAGCGCTACCGCCGCACCCTGGGGAACGCTGTGACTCACCCCAACGAGTTGGAACTTGAATGGCCCGGCCGTGGTCCACTTCCCAAGCGGCACCGGCCGTAGGTCTGGCTCGAGACCGGCCTCGAGGATCCGGCTGCGGGCGAACGAAACGGCCAACTCTGTCCCATAGATAGGGACCGGGACTGCACGCAGGAAATAGGCCAAGGCCCCAATGTGATCCTCGTGGCCGTGGGTGAGGATCACGCACTCGACATCCTTGCGACGCTCGATTATCGAAGTGAAGTCTGGAAGTACGAGGTCCACTCCCAACATGTCCTCTTCGGGGAACATCAACCCGCAATCGATCAATGCCAGGCGGCCATCGATCTCCACAGAAGCGCAGTTACGGCCCACTTCCCCCAGGCCGCCAAGGAAGGAGATCCTCACGCTCATACTCGCTGAGCACCTACCAGAGTTTCCTTGATGCGGTCCACTGTTTCTGGCTGAGCGGCCACCAACGGCAGCCTCGGATCGCCAACCGGGCCCCACACCTCGTTCATGATGCCTTTGAGCGGGATCGGATTCGGCTCGAGGAACAGGGCATCGAACAACGGAAGCAATGCGTGGTGCAACTTGGTGGCTGTGCCCATGTCCCCTGCGATGGCCGACTGCAGCATCCGCTTTATCTGGGGTCCGACCAGATGAGAGGGAACCGACACCACCCCGCGGGCGCCCACGGCCATCATCGGGAGCGTGTAGGCGTCTGATCCGGAGTAGATAGCCAGAGAGTCACCGCACGCCTCAACGGTTCGAGCTGTGAAACCGGTGTCCTCAACCGCGTCCTTGACCCCGACGATCTTGGGGTTCTCTCCCAGCCGGGCCAGGGTGGGAATCTCGATGAGTCGTGCGGTACGACCCGGGATGTTGTAGAGCATCAGGGGGAGATCGGTGGCCGCGGCGATGGCGGTGAAGTGGCGAAAGATGCCCTCCTGGGGTGGCTTGGAGTAGTAAGGCGTCACCGCCAAGAGCCCGTCGCAACCGACGTCTGCCGCCGCTTTGGAGAGCTCGACCGACTCGGCCGTGTCGTAAGTGCCGGTGCCGGCGATGACCTTCGCTTTGCCGGCTACCGCCTCGACCGTGCCGCGAAAGAGCGCCAGCTTCTCCTCTGCGCTGAGGGTTGGCGACTCACCCGTAGTGCCGCTCACCAGGATCGCGTCAGATCCGTTATCGGCGAGGTACTGCGCCAAGTTCCACGCCTGGTCGTAAGCAACGGCCCCGTCTGGGGCGAACGGGGTGAGCATCGCGGTTACGAGATCACCGAAGGGCATGTTGCCCTGGACGGTAGCACCGCAGACCGTCGCTATCTTTTCAGTAGTTATGGATCACGTACAAGACATCGACCAGGAGGCGTTCGGCCAGGCCGTTCTGCAGCGCAGCCACGAAGTGCCTGTCGTTGTTGACTTCTGGGCGGAGTGGTGCGGCCCCTGCAAGACGCTTAGCCCGGTGCTGGAGAAGCTGGCAGCGGAATTCGAAGGCGGTTTCGAACTGGTCAAGATCGATGTCGACAAGAATCAGCAGCTCTCCCAGGAGTTCGGCATCCAGGGCATCCCCAATGTCATCGGGTTCCGCGACGGCCAACCGGCGTCCCGATTCACAGGAGCGCTTCCGGAGTCGGCCGTTCGCCAGTGGCTGGGCGGTCTGTTGCCCACCGCCGCCGACCGCTTGGTGGAAGCCGCCCGTGATGAGGTCATCGAGGGCGACACAACGCGCGCTGAAGAGCTATTCACCCAAGCACTCGGCCTTGATAGCGACCACGCCGAGGCCGGGACGGGACTCGCCTCGCTGCTCATCGCCCGCGGCGACACGGAGGGCGCCCTCATCGTGTTGGGCAAGCTGACCCCGTCAGCCGAAACCGAACGGCTCCAGGCAGCCGCCAGGGTCACCGCCTCCCAGGGCGGCGACATCGGCGAGCTGGAAGCAGCGGTGGAGGCCGAGCCCGGCTCGGAGGCGGCGTTGATCGCGCTGGGGATGGCACTTGCCGCCAAATCCGAGCACGAACCAGCTCTTGACTATCTACTGAAGGCGGTCTCGATCAAGGGACCGCGAACCGAGGAGGCTCGCCGGGCCATGATCGACGTGTTCGGGATCTTGGGCAACGAACATCCTCTCACCATCGACTACCGCAAGCGGCTGGCCAGCCAGTTGTTCTAGGCCGGCAGCTAGGCCGGTTCGGCCTCGTCGAGCACCATCGACATGGTCATCCCCATCGTCATATCCATGGCGCCGTCCATTCCATCGCCCGAGAATTTGGCTGTCATCTCGATGTCCATCGCAGTGGAATTGGCAACCATGACGCCCGTATCGATATCGAACCAGGTAACGCCCGTGACGTCTTGAGGTTTCATCGTGAAATCCATCCCGAAGCCGTCTCGTTCCATCATGCGGAACTCGGCCTTCATCAGACCAATGTCGTTGGCGTTCATTCCCAACCCAGCCAGCGCCTCGTCGTCAAGGTCGAACATGGCGTCGATCATGTCTTGCATGTCCATCGAGAGGGCGGGCATCTTCGTCTTGGATTGGATAACCCAAGTGTTGTGCCCGTCACGCTGCTCCTGCCTCGTCACCTCATAGTCCGATTCGATCGTCCACTCTCCGAAGAACGGGATCGTGGATGTTTGGCTGTCGGACCACTTGGCGCCGACGAAGAGCTCTTGGTCGGGGAAGGCAGGCCCGAACATCTGACTGGTGGTCCCGGCGCCCGCCAGGCCGGTGAGGTCCCCGCCGAAGAGGTCGGTTGGCAGCTGAGCGCCGCCCGCCGTAACAGAGACCGTGTTTCCACTGCGATCGAGCACGACGCTCACCTCAGGGAGGTAGTCGTCGACGCTCATGCCGAGGTCTTCCATCGACACATCATCCAGCCCATCTACCCCGAAACCAGAGACGCTGAAGTCGTTCAGGTCCACCTTGACCGTGATCTCCGTTGTGTCGGCCGTCGGTCCCTCGCCAACGAGATATCGAAACCCCGCATCCATGCTCATTGAGCCGGCGACGCTCTCGGTGCCGAACCCGGAATCAACGTCGGCCGCCATGTCGACGTTCATGGTTACGCCGTACGCCAATTCCTGACCGGGGGCGTACCCGTAGGAGAGAACCATGGCCTGGGCACCGGGCGGTGCGGCGGCAGGTATCTCGCTTTGGGCGCAGGCGCCGGCGATGAGCGCGGCGGCCAGGATCGCAACGAGATGGCGGAAGTACGTCAAGGTATCCCCTTTGGTCGGCCAAGATTCATCGGCACAACGTGGATCGGACTTGACTAGATGCCGAGCAGAGGCTCCAGCCCAAAGGTCACGCCTGGGCGATCGGCTATTTCCCTAACAGCAAGAAGGACGCCAGGCATGAACGACTCCCTGTCGAATGTGTCGTGTCGCATCGACAGGGTCTCTCCCTCCGCTCCCAGGACTACTTCTTGGCTGGCGATGATCCCCGGCAATCGGATGCTGTGAACGGGAATCCCTTCAACGTCGGCACCGCGGGCTCCCGGGACGAGCTCCTTTGACTCGAACCTAGTGCCCCGCCCCTGGCGGGCCGCCGCCATGCGTTGGGCGGTCGCCAGCGCTGTGCCCGAGGGTGCGTCTGGTTTGTCCTCATGATGAAGCTCGACGATCTCTGCCACTGGGAGGTGGGTAGCCGCCTTCTCGGCGAAGTGCATGAGAAGCACCGCTCCTATGGAGAAGTTGGGAGCGATGATGCAGTTGGGCGGGCCATTACCCCACTCCGCTTCTACTTGCGCCAATCTGGCCGCATCGAATCCTGAGGTGCCGACCACAGCATGCATGCCCATGCCACGCCATGCCGAGAGGTTCTCCATGACGACGTCGGGGTTGGTGAACTCGACCACGACCTGGGCGTCCGAGAGTGCCGCCCTGTCGTTGGAGATCTCGAGGCCCTGGACGCTCTCCGCATCGGGACCGAACAGAGCAACGAGCTCCAGGTCGTCGGCTGCCGCCACCGCCGCCGCAGCCAGGCGGCCCATCCGGCCTCCGGCTCCTGAGATAGCGACCGCGGTCACGCGATGAACTCGGTCAGCTCTTCTGGTTCGAACGGACCGGTGGCGCCAAGCACGAAGGGACCCCCGAACAGCTCGTCCGCCAGCGCCTGAACGTCATCCACCGTCACGGCTTCGACGCGCCCGACGATCTCATCGACACTGAGGTGCTCCACCCCGGACAGTTCGTTGCGTCCTAGTCGCGTCATGCGGCTGTTGGCGTCCTCCATGGCAAGAGCGAGCGCACCCTTCGTGTGGCCCTTGGCTCGCTCCAGCTCATCTGCAGTTATCCCCTCGGCCACCACGCCGGCCAGCTCGGCGCGAATCAAGTCGAGGACTTCCGGTGTCTGCGAAGGCGTCGTGCCGGCGTAGACCCCCCAGGCTCCGGAATCGGCGTAAGGCCAGCGGAACATGTACACCGCGTAGGCCAGCCCTCTCTTCTCACGGATCTCGCGAAACAGGCGTGACGACATCCCGCTTCCCATGACGTGTGACAGCACTCCGAAGGCGAAACGGCGTTCGTCGGCGCGGACCAAACCTGGGCCGCCGTAGACCAGATGGGCCTGTTCGGTGTCTCGTTTTTCGACTCGCACCCGCGGTTCGACGGGGGCCTCACCGAACTCGTGCTTGATGGGATCGCCCTCCCATGAGCCGAATTGCTCGGTGATCTGAGCAACGATGTCTTCATGGTCAAGGTGACCACCCACCGCCACCACCATCGAATGGGGCGAGTAGCGGCGGCTCCAATAGCCATTGATGGTGTCGCGGGTGATATCCCCGATCGACTGGCGAGTGCCAAGCACCGGATACTCCAGCAGGTGGCCCTTCCACAGCGCTTGTGCGAACCGCTCGTAGGCGACATCGGTGGGGTCGTCGTCGTTCATGTTGATCTCTTCGAGCACAACCTGGCGCTCGGAATCGATCTCCTCTTGACGGAACGCCGGTCGCTGGATCATCTCCGCCATGAGGTCGAGGCCCATGGGGAGGTCGGCGTCGCGCATCCTGGCCCAAAAGCAGGTGAATTCCTTCGACGTGAAGGCATTGGACTGAGCTCCTACCGCGTCGAACGCTTCGGAGATGTACTGGGCTGAGTAGCGCTCGGACCCCTTGAAGAGAAGGTGCTCGAGAAAGTGAGAGCAGCCGGCCTCTTCTGGTGTCTCGTCCCTCGATCCTGTGTCGATCCAACACCCGATGGCGATGGAGCGCACTTCAGGCATCGATTCGGTGATGACGCGGATGCCGTTGGGCAGCGTCGAAAGCTGATAGTGCATCAGCGAGATACTAAGACCGCCCGGTTGCCAACCATTCCCCCACCGCCGCCGCCACTTCCTGTGGCTTCTCGTGGATCATCCAATGCGAAGTACCGACCATGATCTGCTCTTCGAACTCGGCGTCGACCCACTCTCCAGATCCGGTGGCGGCCTCTGGCACGAACGCTTGATCTCGTTCGGGGTGGATGTACAGCACCGGCACCTTCGTCGGTGGCAACTCCATGGGAACTGCTGGGTCGAACCACTGGGGGCGGTAGTTGGCTCGATACCAGTTGGCCATAGCTTCGAAAGCTCCCGGCTGCGACCACTCATCGATATAGGCCTGGCGGTCTTGCGGTGTAACGCCTGCGGATTCACCGAACGCCCAGTCAGCCAACCGTCGGTACCCGTCGGCTGCCAGCAAGGCGCGGCCCGACTCCGAGTGCAGCAGCCACACATAGAAGGAGCGCCGCAGTTGATCGGGGTTTTCTATGGCCGCGCGGCGCAACCGCATCGGATGGGGCGATGCCATGATGATCATTCGGCTAATGCGCTCCGGGTACATCGCTCCCATGGCCCAGGCCACCGCTCCCCCGAAGTCGTGAGCCACCACGCCGACGGTCGCCACCCCTGCCCAATCCAGTAACCCAACCGCATCGGCTACCAGTTGCGGCATGGCGTACGAGGCGACTCCTTGGGGTCGCTCGCTTTGGCCGAAGCCGCGCTGGTCAGGGATCAGCAGTCTGAAGTCGCCGCCGATGAGAGGTTCCAGCTTGGACCAAGCTCGAGCCGACTCCGGCCAGCCGTGCAGCAGCAACAGCGCGGAGGCATCGGGATCGCCGCCATCGGCCACGCTGAGCTCGATCCCATTGACCGAGACGGTCTTGCGGTCCATGGCGTTCACCCTAGATGGTGGGTTATCGTCGCTCGGTGGCCGAACACCACCTCGCCCAGCCCACCCATGACCGAAGCGCATCTCGTGATGTGGTGGGTAGAGGCAGGTCGTATACCCACCATCTCCGACGCGACCGAACGCCTCGACCTGCTCCGTCGAAGTGGACCGACACCGAAGGCTTTCACCTTCGCCCAAACTTTCCCCCGACCTCGATGAGCAATCGGCGAGAACTTTGGGTAAATTGGAAATCGAAGGGGACGGGCGACGCGGGTCAGAAAGGTTGGATCATGTCGACGAAGAAGGACCTTTCGGACACCGCCGAGGACCAAGCAGAACAACGACAAGCCAGCAAGGCTCGAATGCGAGCAGCATCGGACGCCAAAGTGGCAGACCAAACTTCCAGGGCCGAGAGAGCTGCAGAGCCCGAGAGAGCTGTCAAGACTGCCCAGTCCGAAAAGATGGTGAGGCCCGCCGGGGTCGCCGCAACGCCACACCTCCTGTCTGCCGAGCAAGGCGACCCTCGCCAATGGCTCATCACTCAGCTCCGAGCCACACTCGAGGAGGGCAAGGGCGAAGTAGCTGGGATCAGGCGTCGTCTCCAGATCACCTATTGGTCGATGATCGTGCTCACGGTTGGCCTATTCGTGTTCGGTATCGCCCTGATCGGTTTCCCCGCTTTGGCCTACTACCGCGACAGCATCGAGCAAGTCACCTTCGCTGCATTAGGCGGCGCTGGAGGATTGGTGATCGCCTTGTTGCTCTACTTCCGCCCGCTGGAGCGGCTCCCGACCATGCTCGCCGACGCCACCTACGTGTCGCTTATCAAGGACAGCTTCCAGTACCAAGTGACATTGCGTTTGCTCGCTCTCGACCTCGACGACTCCAAGACGGTGTCCGAGGCGGCTTCGCACGTTGGCGAGGCGGCGCAGGCTTCGATGGATCTGGTCTACACCCAACTGCAGGCTCGGCGCGCTGCAGGGGGTTAGTCGTTAGGCAAATCGCCTAGGCGGCGCCGCCCTTCATCTGAACCCCGCGCTTCCACACGCCGGTCACGTTGTCGGCGTTGGCCAACACCAAGATGTTGTCCAGCGGGTCGGCGTTGACGGTTATCACGTCCGCGTCGCGACCTTCCTCCAAGATCCCTGTATTGGGAGCCATGGCCCCCAGGGTCTCGGGGCCATTGGCGGTGGCGGCCTCGATAGCGGCCAGCGGCGTCAAACCCATGTCGGCCAGCAGCTTCAGCTCTAGACCATTGGTCCCCCACATCGAGCCGCTCATGAAGATGTCGGTGCCGACGGCGATCTTGACTCCGGCTTCGATGGCTGCCGATACCGCCGCGGTGTGGAATTCGTTGACCATCACCGCCTTGTTGAACGCGTAGGGGTGCATCTCGTCTTTCATCGTGAGCAGCTTTTCGAGGATGAAGCGCGTTGGCACCAAGATGGTGCCGGTCTCAGCCATTGCGGTGGCGGCCTCCTCGTCGAGGTAGGTGCCGTGTTCGATGGTGCGCACTCCAGCGCGTACCGCAGCCATGATTCCCGGCTTGCCGTGGCAGTGAGCCGCCACAGATCGGTCGGCGCGGGCCGCCTCTTCGACAATCGCCGACAACTCCTCATCGGAGAACTGCTGATGTATGGGGTGGTCTACCTCTGACATGACTCCCCCCGACGCGCAGATCTTGATGAACTGGGCGTTCACCCGCAGCTGGCGCCGCACCGCCTTGAGCACCTCGGGCACACCATCGGCCAGCACCATGCTCTCGTGATGAGGCGCCCAGTCAAGAGGCATCGAGTGGGCGTCGGAGTGGCCCCCGGTCATGCCGATGACGGCGTGGGCGCTGTAGATGTTGGGACCTTCGACTGTGCCCTCGTTGATGGCCGCGGCCAGGTGAACACCAAGACCCCCCGGCTCTCGGATGTTGACGAAGCCGGCATTGAGCGCGGCGGTTGCATCTCGCAGACCACGCAATACGCCGACCGAGGGATGGGTGGCGATGGCCTCCTCGAACACCAAGGCGGTACGGGTGCCGAAGAAGTGGCCGTGGCAATCCCACATCCCGGGCATCACCACCGGTACCTGAATGGCGGCCAGATCGGGGGTGTCGGGAGCGGCGTTGGTTGGTCCTGCGTAGGTGATGACTCCGCGATCCATGATCACGGTGGCATTGTCGATGGGCTGGCCTCGGCCCGGAATGAGGCGATCTGCGTCTATCCGCTGCATCGGCCCAAGCTACCCCACTAGTCCAAGTCGGGCCGGCGCCGCTGCCGCTTCAGTTCGCCTCTCCGCCTCTTGTTCTCAAGCCGGCGACGCTTGGCGGATCTTGGCGTTGTTGTGGGACGGCGTTGTTGAGGCCTGCGCATCGAGTCCTCCAGGAGGTGAACCAGCCGCCGCCGTGCCAACTGGCGGTTGCGCCACTGCGATCGAGAATCATCGGCGGTTACCGAGACAACGCCTCCGGTAGCCCGGCTGCCCAAGCGCTCCAGCATCGCAGCTCGAAGGCCGTCGGGAACCGATGGGCTTGCGCCAAGATCGAATCGCACTTCGGCACGGGTGGCCGAGCGGTTGGCATGTTGGCCCCCCGGACCTCCTGAGGTGGAGAAGGTCCACTCCAGTTCGGACTCGGGGATAGCGATCTCGTTGATGTGAAGGTTGGCCATTCGAGTTACTCGTTCCTCGTCTCTCGTTTCTAGTTTGGTCGTCCAACACCTGCTGCGCGTTCATTCGGGCCAGAACGAGTAACGAGTAACGAGTGACTCTCGCACTTGACACGACCCTTAGCCTGAGGGGTTATGCGCGCCCAACAGGACACGGTTCTCTCCGAGATCCTCCCCCCGGAAGAGAGGGTCATCGAATCGGTAGTAGCGCGTTATCAGCGCGTGGCGCCGGCAGTCACCCGCTTCGCCCGCACCATCTCGGGCAACGAGCACCTCCACGTTCGGCTTGGCTCCCAAGCGGCGTCCGGGCCGGGCGAGATCGTGGTCGACCCTGGTTTGTTCCAGGCCGCCTATTCCCGCCGAGCCCCGGTCACCCCATCCGAGGTAGCGCTGGCTTCGGCCCTGCACGAGGTGGTGCACCTGGTGGCTACAGATCTCGAGGAGCACCGAGCGATGCCGCGGGAGTGGTTCCCGGACGACTTCGAGGGCGACCTTCCTGAAGATCCGGTGCCGCTTCTCGACGCTCTAGCGGAGGCTGGAGGGCCGGCGGGCCAGGCGCTTTTCTTCTCACTAGAAGATGCTCGCCAGGAGTCTCAACTCTTCACTGGATACGAAGGGGCTCGCTCGGTGCTCGCCGATCTCTATCTGGCCTCGGTCCCGGAGGCGCTGGAACAGGCCAGGCCGTTAGGCCAGTTCGCGCTTGGCGCGTTTCTGCTTACTGGTCGCTACCTGACCCGCAAGCAGGTGCAGAAGCGCGTCGATCCCCACGTCGCGGCAGCCATCGACGATGCCATGCCGTTCATCAAGGCTGCTTCCAATTCCACCGACACCTGGGAGGTGGCGGGCATCGCCTTACAACTGCTCCAGATCGCTCGGCTCCATGGCTTGGCCTTCGATGTGCAGCCGACCGAGACCATCGGCGAATCGGAGGAGAAGTCGAAGGAACAGGCCGATGACATACAAGACGGCGTTGATTCGTTGCGGCTCATAACGCCCATCCTGGCCGACGCCGACGGATACGACCAGACGCAACGGACCGGTGAGTCGGTGGCTGCCGAACAGGGGCGCAAAGGAGACACCGACGAGGCTGGTGACCCAAGCACCGACCAGCTGTTGTTGGTGTCGGAGGCTCCAACTGTGTATTTGCCAACCGGCCAGTCGGGCAAGTTGATCGTGGGAGGTGTGCCAGACCGGTTCCGCCACTTCCGATTGGAAGGCCATCGGGCGCTGGTCGACGCCGCCCGCACCTGGGGGGTTGGTCAGCGCCATGTTTCGGGCGAGCTGTACCCGCTGTTCCTAGCCAACCAGCGACGTGGTCTGCGCAGCGGCTACGACGCAGGAGACCTCTCCCCCCACGCTGCTCTGTTGCTTGGCGCCGGCCTCTACGAGCGGATGTTCGAACGCCGTGCGATATCGACCAGGCGTTCTTACGCGGTAAGCCTGCTGGTGGACGCGTCTGCCTCAATGCTCCAGCCCCGCCACCTAGAAGACGCCCGGCGAGCTCCCTGGGCCATGGCGGCCGCCACCCTCGGAGCCTGGACCCTGGCCCGGCTGGCAGATGAACTCCAGATCGAGTTCGAGGTGGCGTTGTTCAATCGGGCATTCGCGGCCGCGGTGGATGACAGCGAACAGTCGTACTCGAAGCGCCTTCACGCCGCCACTGCCGGATTGCGCCAAACTCGGGGCGGCGCCGCCGACCGGCTCAGCCGAACCGTCAATCACTACCTGGTCAAATCGTTCGACGACCCGTGGCGCAGATCCGAGGACGTGCTCGCCGGGCTCTTCTACACCGCCATGGAGCCTCGCCAAGCCGCTATCGCGGCCAGGAGAGAGCCGAACCGAACGCCCCCGGTGTCGATGTTCGAAAAAGCCGCCAACGTCGACGAGTTCAACGTGAGCCACGCCGCCGAACGGCTGGCGGCGCGTCGTGCCAATACCAGGGTCTTGGTGGTCCTGGCGGACGGCATGACTCGGGGCTCGGTTGAGAACCTCTCCAAAGCCGTCGAGACCGTGGAGCACTCGGGAACGACTGTGTTGGGAATCGGCATAGGCGATCCCACCGTGCAGGCCGCCTATTCGCGCAATCAGGTCGTGGAGCAACCCGATGCTCTGGCCAAGGCCATGGTGGACGGCGTAAGGGAGGCACTGCACCGCACCCTGGCCGAGTTGGGCTCAGGGACGTGGTGGGAGCACGGATCACAGCGTGCCCTATATTCGGCAAACACAAGGAGTGCCTGAGACATGGCAGAAACCATCACATTCGAAGACCCCTCCGGCGAAGGGAAGCCGGTCGAGCTGGAGGCCTTCAGCCTGCCCCGCAACACGCCGGACCGCGCTCAGCGCGCCGAGCGGATACCGAAGCCGGATCCTTTCTATGTGGACCTGGGAATGCTGTACCGGATGGCCCAGCTGGAAAGGGTGCGCCGCGACCACTTCACAGAAGTGCCTCTTCATCTTGCGCTGCGGGGCCACATGGGCACCGGCAAGGACCACGATCTCGAGCAGTTCGCCGCCCTGCTCAGACTCCCCTATTACCGCGTCCCGCTGACTGGTGAGGTGCGCGACATCACCCTCATCGGCTCGGTGAAGCTCTACGGCGATGACAAGGGCGGAACAGAGAGCCGCTGGGAGGACGGCGACATCACCCGAGCGTTGCGCGGTCCATCACTGATCAACCTCTCCGAGTTGAACGCCGCCGGTGCCGAGACCCTGTTCGCACTCCATGGCCTGCTCGACCGCTACCAAGCGCTGGGGCTGCCGACCGGAGAAACCGTCCCCCTACGCCAAGACGTAAGAGTCTTCGGAACCATGAACCCGACGGATCTGCGCGACTATGCCGGAACCCAGACCCTCAACAAAGCGTTCGCCGACCGCTGGGTGATTTGGGAGAAATCGTTCCCCACCGAGGAGCAGCTGGCAGCAATGCTGGAGCGACGCTATCCGGACATGGGTACCAAGTTCGTCGAGCTGATCGCGCGGCTGGCAGCTGAGGTCAACACGTCGTTCACCTCCCTCGACACAGCAACGCGGGTGGAAACACCGATGAGTCTGCGCACCGTGCTCGATCGCTTGCCTGCCGGTCTGCGCATCTATGAAGAAGCAGACGATCCGCTGATCAGGGCTTGGGACGAATTCGTGCTGCCCCATGTCGACCCCTACGACCGCGATCACTACTCCACCGTGTGGAGCGCTGTTGCCCGCAAAGGGCCAGCGGGACCGGTCTTCTCCTAAAGATGCCGT
>JAOTWH010000224.1 GCA_029863035.1 Acidimicrobiia bacterium
TCACAGGGCACGCCGTCCTGATCGGCGTCCATCCGATCCGGCATTCCGTCGAGGAACCAATAGACCACGGCGCCGAGGTAACCGACATTGAACGGGTAGGGCGCCCCTTGTGCCAGCTCCCGACAGAGGTGCATTCCAGCGTGGGGGGCGAACAAGTCCTCCAGGTCCTCGGTGTTTCCGGGCACCTCCTCTCCGCTCAGCCATCGGGCGGCGCCGCTATCGCCGACCACCACCATCACCACGCCCACCGCCGCCATGTTGACGGTGCCGTCGGTTTGCAGCTCGGCCAAGCAGGCGAACACATCCCCAAACCCGGCAGCGGTCGACTCGGCATCGGAACAGGTCACCTGCTCTGGCCCGATGACGCCCGGCGGAGGATCGCTCACCTCGAATCGAGCGGCCATGTCGGCCTCAACGAAGGCAACGACGTCGGCCAGGCTGGTTCCTTGGACGGTGGGCAACGTAGGCGTCGTGGTCGTAGTGCCCTGCGGAGTATCGCTGGCAGGAACAGAAACAAGGCTGATTACCGGCGACGTGTCACCCGATACCTCGCTCGAGGTGGCGACGCAGGCCGATCCGACGAGGACGTACACACCAAGGACCATCACTAGCCGCATGTTTCGTTCCTTTCCGCCCAACGATGGTGCGACTGGCCGACGGCTGCTAGGGGCTTGTGGCGGTAGCTAGAACTTGTCCGAAGCGCGGTGTAGGTTCGCGATATGTCCCAGTACTTCACTCCCAAGGTCTTCTCCTTCATCCGCCAACTAAGCGACAACAACGACCGCAAATGGTTCAAGGCGCGCCAGGAGCAATACGAGCTCGAGATACGCGAGCCGGCCCTCGACTTCATCGAGGATTTCGGCAAGCAGCTCAAGAAGGTCTCCAAGCACTTCAACGCCGACCCGAGGCCGGTTGGTGGGTCGTTGTTCCGCATCCAACGCGACACCCGGTTCTCCAAGGACAAGACCCCGTACAAGACTCACGTCGGCATCCACTTCCGCCACTTCGCCACCAAGGAGGACGTCCACGCCCCGGGCTTCTACCTGCACCTCGAGCCCGGCGGATGCTTCGCGGGCGTCGGGCTGTGGCGACCTGCCACCAAGGATGCGCTGGCGATCCGCACCAAGATCGTCGATGAGGCGGGACGATGGAAGCGGGTCGCCCATGGAGCTCGCTTCAGCGACATCTACCAGCTCGAAGGCGAAAGCCTGGTACGGCCCCCGACGGGCTTCGACCCAGAGCATCCCCTCATCGAAGACCTCAAGAAGAAGGACTTCCTGGCCACCACCCGCTTCAAGCAGTCCGAAGTCACCTCCGCTGGCTTCATGGACGACTACCTCAACACAGTCAAGGTGGCGGGACCGTTCATGAAGTTCCTGTGTGAAGCGGTAGGGGTTCCCTACTGATCGTGAAGCACATGCGGCACGCAGTCATCGTCTCGGGGCTTGCGTTGGTGGCTTCGGCGTGCGGCGGAGGCGATCTCATCCCGGGCCAGACCCTTCCCGAGGTGCCCGCCAGCCAGGTCACGGGCACCGCGTCCACCGCCCCGCCCGACACCCCCGTAACCGAAACAACGCTCATCGCCGATGCGTCGGGTACTGGCGCCGGAGCGCCGTGGAGTGGCACCCAGCTCAGGCTCGACCAGGTTCCCCAGATCTTGATCAATCAATGGCAGGAGTCGGAGGTGAAGAACTTCTGCTCGGCCCTGTACCCGGCCGACCCTGTCGGCGACGACGCCACCATCCGGTCCGCCAACTTCAGCGGAGGCTGGGCGGTGGCCTGGGACTTGCCCGACGGCAAAGGCCGATCGGCGTCTGGGGAGTATTGCGAAGACTGCGGGCGAGGGGCCGTTGGCATCGCCGGGACCTTCGGACCGGCGGCCGGTGACGAGAACCGCGTCTGGTCCAAACAGCTGACGTGGCCCGACGGCAGCAAGGCCGGCTATGGCTACGAGGGATTCGTGAGCGAGGGCTCGGAGGGGCAGCCTCACTTGATGTACCTGTTGGTGAAGGGCGAAGGATGTCTCTACAACATCTGGTCGTTCCTCGGCGAGGAGCACCTGGTGGGGCTGGTCAACGACCTACGCCTGGTAGAAGCTCTGCGCGGTGAACCCACCTTGTGGCGCAACGAGGTTCCGGCCCCGCCATTGCAAGCCCTGGGAGAACCAGCCTGGGTTAGCCAGGATCCCCTCACCGAGAGCGACATCTCGGAGCTCTACCTGCTGGAATGGGAAGGCGAGGCGGGCGCTCCCAACAGCTGCCCACTGTTGGCATTCAAGAACCTCGGTGATGTGCAGATCGATGGCGTCGTCCGACGCGCCGACAGTAGCGGCGAGATGCTGCTGGCTTGGGACCGGACCTTCGGACCAGGCCACAACGGGTTCAGCCAACCCTGCCAAGACTGTGGTCGCGGCGTCGTCGGGCTGGGCACCTTCCAATTCAGTCAGATCTTCGACCGCGAGATAACCCACGAGTGGTCGGACGGGTCGAAGGCAGCGGCGTTCGAGGGCTTCTACGGAACAGAACTGCACCTGCAACCGACCGGATTCGACTGCATCTATTGGATGTGGTCCCATCTGGGGCGAGAGCACGTCGACTACCTGCTTACCCAGTTGCGACGGGTGGAGGGGTACCCACCGCCCCTCGAGTAGCTAGCTCGAAACGGTCTCCAGGGCGGCCAACACCCGGTCGACCTCGTGGCGGGTGTTGTAGTGGGCGAAGCCGATCCTCACTAGCCCCCCGGCATCGAGAACTCCCAGGTGCTCCATTACCGAGATGGCGTAGTAGTGGCCGGCCCATACGAAGATCCCCTGCTCGCCCAGGGCACGAGCCACCTGTTGGGGAGTCGACCCGTCGACCGATACCGCGAATGTCGGCGTGCGGGCCGAAACGTCGTCGGTGATACCGTAGACCGTCACGTTGCTCACCTCGGAGGCCCGGGCCAAGAAGCGCTCGGCCAACATGTTCTCGTGGGCGACTACCTGGTTCATGGCCGACATCAGCCGGGCGCGGCGGTCAAGGCCATCGCCCAATGAGGCCAGGTAGTCCACCGCTGCGGTGACGCCCGCAAGCGACTCGAAGGACTGGGTCCCGGTC
>JAOTWH010000046.1 GCA_029863035.1 Acidimicrobiia bacterium
TGGCCTGGTCCTGGGCGTTGAGCGCGTTGTCGTTTTCAGTGGTCATAGGTGGGTTTGTGTGCGAAATCGGACGAACTGTCCGGTGCGGCGCCACAGGGTACTACGCCATGGCCTTGGTTGCCCTATCGGCCTTGCTATTCCTTGCACTCCGCCAGATTGGCTCCGGTGGCCATGTCGACCCGAAGTGGCACTCTCAAAGGCACAATCCCTTCCATCACCTCGCGAACCAATGATCGGGCTGACTCGACCTCATCGGCCGGAACCTCGAACACCAGCTCATCGTGGACCTGAAGCAGCATGCGGGCTCTCGGCAATTCAGCGATAAAGCGAGAGTCGAGCTCGATCATTGCCATCTTGATGATGTCAGCCGCAGAGCCCTGGATGGGAGCGTTCAGCGCCATCCGCTCCCCCGCCTGCCTCTCCCTGAAGTTCCCCGACGCCAGTTCTGGCAAGTAGCGGCGTCGCCCCATGATGGTGGCGGTGTAACCACGATCGCGGGCGTCGGCGACGATCCCGCTCATGAAATCCCGCACATCGGGGAACTGGTCGAAGTAACTGTCGACGTGGGCCTGAGCCTCCTCCGTTGAGATCTCAAGGCGCTGTGCCAAGCCATAGGCCTCCATGCCGTACAGCAGCCCGAAGTTGATGACCTTGGCCATGCGACGCTGTTCGCCGGTCACATCGCCTGGTTCGGTTTCCCACACCCTGGCAGCGGTTGCCGTGTGGACATCCTGATCGTCATGGAAGGCCTCCACCAGAGCAGCGTCCCTGCTGAGATGCGCCAAGATCCGAAGCTCGATCTGGCTGTAGTCAGCTACCAGGAAGATCGCCCCATCGTCGGCTACAAATGCTCGGCGGATCGTGAGCCCCTCAACGGAGCGCGCCGGGATGTTCTGTAGGTTGGGCCGATCCGAAGACAACCTCCCCGTGGCGGCGGCCATCTGATTGAAGTGAGCGTGAATCCGACCGTCTTCGGCAACCAGCGGCATCAAGCCGTCCACGTAGGTCGATCTCAACTTCTCCAGTTCGCGGTAACTGAGTAGGTCGTCGACGACTCGATGTTCATCGGCCAGCTTCTTAAGAACGCTGGCGTCGGTCGATGGCACTCCTTTCGGCGTCTTCTTGAGAACCGGTAGCTCGAGACGGTCGAACAGAACCTCACGGAGCTGTTGGGCCGAGTTGACGTTGAACGGTCCACCCGCCGCCTTGTGGATCTTCTTCTCCAGCTTGGCGATTCGGTCGCGCAGGCTGTCCCCAAGATCGGCGAGGTAGCCGACGTCAACTCCGATTCCCGCCTCCTCCATTCGAGCTAGGACGGTTACCAATGGGAGCTCGACGGTCTGGTACAGCTCTGTGCTGCCTCGCGCCTCCATTCGATCGCTCAGTTCGCCAGCCAACAGCCTGATCGCCGCAGCCCGGCGCCCGGCAGCTTCGAGGTCGGGCCCAGCCGAGTCGAAGTCCAGCGTGCCCTGGGCTTCGGTCGTTCCACCGCCCGCTGAAGCGGTCACCTCCACACCGAGTATCGACGCGGCCAAGTCGGCGAGCTCGGGGGCCCGCTCGCCCGGGCTAACAACGTATGCCGCCAGGGCCGTATCGAACGCGATGTCGCCCAGAGAGAGGTCGACAGCGGCCAGCCCTCTCATGGTCTCCTTGGCGTCGTGGAGCACCTTGCCGGAGCCGTCGCGCAAAGCGTCGCCGGCGGCCACAACGGTTTCGATCGGCACGAACCGAGCGGACGAGTCCTCGCTCGAAACGGCCAGCCCAACCAGATGCTCTCCCTCCCACAAAGGTTCGATACCGACCGCCTTGGCGGAGAAGAGCTCGGCCGCTCGGGCCGAGTCCAGTTCCGAGCTGGTCTCAACATCGAGCAGCTCGGCGGAAGATGCGGTAACGCCGCCCAGCTCCTCGAGCCTCTCCCACAGGCTCTTGAACGCCAAGCTGTCGAAGACCCTCTTCACCTCTGATCGGTCCCAAGGCTGCATCGTGAGGTCCTGAGCGAGTGCGTCGACGGGGGCGTTCTCCACCAAAGCCGAGAGCTCGCGATTCAGCAGGACCTGCTCTCGCGATTCCTCGAGGTTCTGACGCAGCTTGGGGGTCTGCTCATCCAAATGCTCAAAGATTCCGTCGATCGAGCCGTACGAGTTAAGGAGCTTGGCGGCCGTCTTCTCGCCAACGCCTGGAACACCAGGCAGGTTGTCGGAGGGGTCGCCCCGCAACGCGGCGTACTCAACATATTGGTCCGGTGTGATGTCGTAGCGCTCCTTGACGTAGGCGGCGTCGGCAATGATGACGTCCGAGATTCCCCGCCTGGTGTAGAGGATCTTGACGCCGTCGGCGACCAGCTGAAACGCATCACGATCACCGGTAACGATGATCACATCCCAACCCGCCCCTCTTGCCTGGTGAGTCAAAGTGGCGATGACATCGTCTGCCTCGAACCCGGGAGCCTTGAACTGAGGGAAGCCGAGCACCTCGACCACTTCATCGATCAGCGGGAGTTGACCAACGAATAGGTCGGGAGCCGAGTCACGCTGCGCCTTGTACTCGCTGTACCGCTCCGACCGAAAGGTCTTCTCCGGGGTATCCCACGCCACCGCTACCGCGTCGGGGTGCTCATCGTCCAACAGCTTGATGATCATCGCCGTGAACCCGTACACCGCGTTGGTGACCTGGCCGGACGGCGTTGCTAGGTCGGTGGGGAGGGCGAAGAAAGCGCGGTAGGCAAGGCTGTGGCCGTCGAGCAGAGCGAGGGTGGGCACCGAGTGATGTTAAGAGGTACTAGCGAAGCCGGGCCGTGAGCTGGTCTCTCTTCTCTACGAGTTTGTTTCGCTTGGTGGCAAGACCGGCAACCACTTTTTCGAATCGGGATACGTCTGCTGCGGTGTCTCTTGAGTCGGCCCGCTCCACCGGGCCGCCCACTGCGGCGTCACGCTGCGCGTCGTCATCGAGGTGCCGATGCATGTTGAGTTCCTCGAAAGCCAAGTGCTCTTGGCGCTCGAGCGCCGCGATCCGATCGTTGAGGCGGAGCAAACGCCGCTCCAGCCGGCCGGTCATGGGCCTTCGAACACCAAGCTCACCAACGAACCAGGAACCGAAGCCCTCCACGTGGTGCGCTCGCTGGCCTGGGTGGTATAGAAGTACTCGATCTCCCACCAACAGTCCGGCTCGGGCCCGCTGATGTGGTCGCAGGAGTAATCGCCCGGCAGCTCCGTTGTGATCTTGATCCAATCAGCCTGGTAGTCGGTGAACGAATTGGTGCGATCGGCGCTGATCGAGCATTCGCCCGTGATCGTTTCGTGCGGTAAGTAAACGGGTGCTCCGATTGGATTCTCCGATTCCTCGATCACGCAGCCATTGTCCCAGATGGTGCCATCGGGGTGGATGAGCCTGATCCAGTTGGCGCCCGAGCCGCTGACGTCGCCGGGATCGAACAACTCGATCACTAGTTGCTTGCCCGCGTGTACTTCGACGATCTCGGCCAGGTAGAAGCGACTCGCTCCAGCCTCCACGGTCGAACTGATAGAGAAAGTGTCGAGCGCGAAGATACGCAGTTGCTCCCCGGCAGGAGGGTTCCCGGTGACCTTGAGCGAATAGGCGTTGTGGCTGCGCATTGGACCGTCCGTGAACACTCGAAGCGGGTAGATGCCAGGAGTGGGCGATCCGCTAAACGAACACAGGGTTGTCCAAACCTGATCGGTGAGATCGATCGAGCCCGCTTCGTATGCCTTGTCACAGGCCGAGATGACGACATTGTCTCGGTAGTTGAACGGCGTCCCGTCCGGGGCGTGCAAGCGGTACACGGTACGACCGCTGAACAGGGCGCCACCCGCCGTAAGTTCGGAAGTATCGAAGAAGGTCCCACCGGCCAACGTGTTAAGGCCGGGGGCTAAGTCGGCGACGTCTACGAACCCAGGATCGATGAACTCGATCTCCCAAACGATCTCGGGAAGATTCTCGGTCCGGGTCACTTGAACGTTGTTGATTCCGGACATTGTCTCGAGCGCGTTCGCTACTTCGTTCGCGGCGGCATTCCATTGGATAGATGAGGACGTTTGCCCATCCCACATAAGCCGGAAATCACCGGTGGTGTGGTCGTGGCGCACCTGCTGGATTTCGTTGTTGCCACTGAATTGGCTACGACTGTTCTCTACCGGTCGGAGGCTGGTGTTCTCCCGCACCGGTCCGGCGTCGAAGATCTCCACGGCGAAGTCGGTGGTACCGGTTGGCACTTCGACCGCGTACCAGTAGCCGTTCGCCTCGCTTTCGCTGTCGAGGCCATAGAACTCGCCGTTGAGCCCATTGCAGCCGGTGTAGGGAGCGATCGACTCGTAGCAGGTGGTGGCATAGGGGTCGCCGTTGGGCTTGCGACCGGTCTGGTGTTGAATCGCCGCCCAAAAGCCGACGGCATCAAAGTCGTGAGCCGGGTCAGTGGGATCTGCACCGAACTTGTCCTCGGGACTTCCCAGAGGTACCGGAATGACGTATTCGGCCGTAGCGTCGGCCGCTATGGTCGCTGTCTGGTAACCGAATACCCTCATGAAGAAGAGCGGTACCTCGGTATCGGTGATCTCAACCTTGAGACGCCGGTCTTCACCAGGTGGTTGGGTAGCGGTGACCGACACCCCGCCACCGGCGACATATCCGTTGATGTCCGCGACGTCCAGAGCCTCCGCCTTCGCGTTGGCTGGCTCGGCTGGGAGGTAGACGACACCGGCCAGTGCGGCGGCGTCGGCAGCGCGTTGCGCCCGCGCTTTGTTCAGGAAGATCCAACCGACGTCAACCGAGAAAGCAGCCATGGCCAACAGGACGACTATCGATCCCACAGTTATGGCCAGAACCGCGCCCCGCTCGTTATGGTCGGGGTCGTCGAGGTCGGCCTCGAGAGCTATCGAGATGTCTTGATCCACGGCTAGAACTGCTTGGGTTCCATGCGCATCACCGCGTCATCGGTCCATTCGACAGTGCCTCCAAACGGGCCGATGTTGGTAACCCAATTGTGGTTGAAGACGATGCGCACTCCGAACAAATCGAGATCAGAGGATTGCACCTGCCTTACCGCGGGGGGATAAGTGGCAATCAATCGGTCCCAACCCGTGTTACAGGTGAGAAGGTCGGCAGGCGTATCACCCGCCACCTGGTAGACCTGCATGTCGGTGCCAAACGCCGCCGGCGCGCCGAACGCGTCAGCCTTGAAGATCCACACCTGTTCGATGTCGTCGAGGGGCACGGCTTGGAGAGACCCGGACAGAGCGTCGAGCACGAAGCAGTCGGCATCCATGTGGGTTCCGGCGGCAGTGCCTACCCGTACACCTTCCCTGGTGGCGCTGGTCATCGAGAGCCAATCACGGAAAGCGAGACCCATCTCGATGGTGCCGAACACGATCAAGAGGAGCAGTCCGACCACAAGGGCGAACTCGACGAGCACCGCGCCGTCTTCCTTGTCGCGTTTGTCATATCTGGCCATGGAAGTGCCTCGAGAGGTCATGCGAAGCTTGCCCATTCTACTCATGAGCCGGATACCCCGCACTTAACATGCGGCGACAGGCCGGGATGGCGGAACGGTAGACGCGGCGGACTCAAAATTCGCTGGGCGAAAGCCCGTGGGGGTTCGACTCCCCCTCCCGGTACGAAAGATCTCATCGCGAAAGTCAGTGTGGCCTCCCTGGCGGCTACTCAACGTAGCCAGTGTGGCAGTCAATGGGCCTAGCCGCAATGGGTCGAGAGGCTCAACAAAGCATCAAGCGAACACAGCACTGAGGGCCGGCGAACCGGCCCTCGAAAACTGGCTACTCGACGAGCTCGACCCTTTGAGAGCGCAACACGCCATCAGCCCCCGGGGTGACATAGGTGGCGACGAGAGGTGTGTTCGGCAGTATGAAGGACGTGGTCTGGATGATGTCGGCGGTATCGGCGAACACCACGGGATCAATGCCGCCTGGGTAGAAGGTGACGTCGCCGAAGCCCAATGCATTGACGAAGACAGCTCGGAACTTGGCGATCGTTCGTGCCTCCGTGCCGCTCGGCAAGTCGGCCTCGAGGAACTCGGGGATGATCATGAACCGGGGCGACTGCAGGATTTTCGACTCGAAGAGCTCGCCACCTGCCCAGTTGTCCAAACAGATTTCCATCTGAATGGTCGCCGCCGGCCCATCCAACCCTGTGAAGCCGGCCGGGTCGCACCCGAGGGTCGCGTTAGGAATGAGGTAGTCCCACAGGGGGCCGTCGTCGAGGAAGTGCGAAAATCCCCCGATCACAACCTCTATCTTCGGGTTGGTTCCCTGTTGCAGCAGGGCCGGCTCGCCGGCCGCAAGGGGCACCCCCCCGGTTGCCATCCCGGTGGTCATTTCGTTGGGGAAGTTGCCGGTATCGGTCTCGATCTGGTTGGGGTTGACATTGGGGCATTGGTCGACCACCAGCGGATCGCCTGCGGTCCAGACAGCAACGCCGTGGTCTATCCCGCGAGCGATGTTCCACACCAGGGCGTCGTTCTTGTTGCCGGGACACCCCAACGTGTGCCGCGGGTTGTGCATCGACCCGAAGTTGCCGCTGGTGGGTCCCGTGCACGGCAGCTTGGCGTGGCCGCCCGGGGGATTCTGCAAGCAGTATTCACCTGTGGCAGGGTTGGCGGGGAGTCCAAAGGGGCGGACCAGGGACGGAGCGAACCCGGCTACGGCAAAGGCATCCGTGTCGAACGCATCCACCCCGAGGACGCTGCCGAAGATCGCTGTGAGTCGTTGGGGCGGAATTCGAACTCGGAACCGGCGAGCAGTGTTATCGATGCTGATGCAGTCGCTGGCAGCCGACGGAGTGAAACTCGGCGGCCGATCGGGGTCGGAACAAACCGCCCACTGGTTGGACCATGTCGCGTCGTCGTATGTCTCGTCGAGGTTGTGACGGGCTTGATCCATGGCTGCCGCGACTGCAGCCGGCTCGCCATCGCCCATCGCCAGAGCCCCGCTGAGGGCGGCGGAATCGGCTGCGGTCTGAGCCTGACGCCGCCCGTTGTAGAGGAGACCGACGTCGATGGCGAAAGCTGCCATGCCAAACAGCACCACGAGAGACATCACCACCAGCGGAAGAGTCGTACCATCATCACGCAAGGCAGCACGCGGCATATTCGCTAGGGGCACGGCAGGGTTCCGTCCGACCACGAGGGGATCTGCTCGATGCGCATCTCTGCCGAGGAACCGATCGTCCGGCCTCCGAACGCCGCGTCGAACACACCGGTCAGTGTGTGCCACGGAGCATTCACCGTCACCCGGACCGCATCGCCTGCCGCGGCACCCGTAGACGCCAGAGTCACCGAGGCGCCTCCGGCGGTGTGGTCCATGCGAGCGCATGTTTCGGTGACGATGGTCGACAGATCGCCATAGTTAGTCGCCGCCAGCCGGGCGGACTCGCGTGCTCCATGACGCACCTCGAGCTGCTGGTTGAATGCCCAGCTCACCTCGATGATCCCAAAGAGGACAATGAACAGCAGGGGGGCGACCAAGGCGAACTCAACGAGGGAGGCGCCGCGCTCTCGGTCGCCGGCTCGACGATTCATCGTCCGGACGTTTTTCGGCGTGCTCGATCCAGTTTCATGACCCACTCCAACCATCTCTTCAATCCTTCATCGGCGGGTCGCCACGGGACTGAAGCGCCGGAGCGAACGGGTTTGGGACATAGAGGTGCCTCGAGAGCGGCTACGAAATGCCCGGATTCGACCAGGCCGACCGGGGTTCGACTCCCTCCCGGTAGTTCGATGCTCATTCCATACCTCCGGTGACCACTCACAGTAGCCATTGTGGACCGGCTCGGGACCAACAGCAATGGGTCGAACGGCTCAATGACGCACGGAGCGTGTACAGCACTGAGGGCCGGCGAAACCGGCCCTCATACGCTGGATGCCCAATCCACAACTGGCAACATGATTATCGACCAGGCCTGGCTAAGAATCGAGAATGGTTGACGTTTGGCTGAGGGGACTAGTCACCCGCCAGCTCAACGAAGACGGTTGTCCCCTTCCCCAGCTCGCTGGTGACCCCAACCTGAGCGCCCATGGAATCGACCAACTCCTTGACGATATTGAGCCCGAGGCCACTTCCCTCTGGTCTGATGGGGCGGTACCTCTGCGCGACATAGAGCCGATCGAATACCCGCGGCAGGTCTTCGGGGTCGATGCCGGGACCGGTGTCGGAGACAGAGAGGCTGATCGTGTCATCGTGGCGTTGGAGGTGCACGCCCACCGTTCCCCCCTGCGGGGTATAGCGCAGCGCGTTCTCGATGAGGTTGTTGAGTATCTGCCCGATCCGATCCGGATCCACCTGCACCGTTCCCACCGGATCGATATCCAATTCCAATCGGACGCGGTCCTCGTCCGCCTGGGATGAGTACACCCCGGCAGCTTCCTTGAGATGCGCCGCCAGGTCGACCGGTTCTGGCCGCAGCGAAAACTCGCGCGCCTCCAAGCGCGACAGCAACATGATGTCCTCAACCAACCGCGCCAAGCGACTCGATTGAATCTCCAAACTGGCCGCCACCCGTGGCAGGTCGACGGTGTCCAGCTCGCCATCGGCCAAAGCCTCGGCGTAACCCCGGATCGTCGTAAGCGGAGTCCGCAGATCGTGGCCGATGCTCATCAGAAAGTCGCTTTCCCGTTGTCGACCAGACTCGAGCTGACCTGCCATATCGTTGAAAGCTCCTGCCACCTCCGTTATCTCATCTGAACCAGACAGGGGGGCGCGAGCGGCTAGGTCGCCCCCGGCGATGGCCCCAGCCGCAACGGCCAATCCGTCGAGCCGCCTTCCCGTAGAGCGAGCCAGCCAGGTCGCCAGAAGTGCCGCTAACACCAAGCCCACCCCAAGACCCAAGAGCAGCCGTTGAGCAAAGTCGCCCCACGGCACGAGAGCCTGTGTGGTGCCGATGGCTACCACCAGCGACGACCCGCGACGCGACTGGTCGAAGGTTCTCACCAACGCCAGCACCGACTCCCCATCGACCTCAACTTCATACGTTGCCCGGCTCTTGGTTATCTCCTCGGGCAGGGCCTCGATGAGAGGTGAGGAATCCCCCACGAACACCAAGCCGTTGGGAGCGCGGAAACCGGCCTCGACGTAGTCGTGTCCTCCGATCAGCCGCGATGCCTCCAACAGCGCCACCAGGTTCCCGCGATTGGGCGGTCCGAATGCATCCTCCCCCAGTTGCGCTTCTATGAGCTGTCCGGTGACGTCGGCCTGGCGCAAGAACTCGTCGCTGCGATCGGCCTCGACCGAATTGCCTATGAGGATCGCACCCGTGATCCCGCCGACGAGCAACGTGGCGATAGCCACGACAGCCATACTCCAAAAAAGGCGGGTCCGCATCAGTCGCCCAACCGGTAGCCGACGCCCCAAACGGTCTCGATAGGGATGTCGGGGAGCTTCTTGCGCAGCTGGCGAACGTGAACATCGACCGTCCTCGTCTCGCCGAAGTACTCATATCCCCAAACCGATTCGAGGATCTGTCCTCTGGACAGCACCAGCCCTTGGTTCTCGGCCAGGTACCACAAGAGGTCGAACTCCCTGGCGGTGGGGCGTAGTGCCTCACCACTCGGCATCACAACTTCGCGCCTCCCCGCATCGATAACGAAGCCCCCCACCTCGACTGAGTCGGCCACAACTGGACGCTCTTCGGAGCGCCGCAGCACGGCGCGTACCCGAGCCACCAGCTCCCGGCCGGAGAACGGCTTGGTGACGTAGTCGTCGGCCCCTATCTCGAGGCCAACTACTTTGTCGATCTCAGAATCTCGAGCGGTCAGCATGATCACTGGAACGTCGGATATGGCGCGCACCGCCTTGCATACCTCGATCCCGTCCATGCCCGGCAGACCAATGTCGAGCAAGATCGCCCGCACGCCTCTGTCGCGAACTCGCTCGATTCCGGCTTCTCCGGTGGCAGCGTGAACCAGCCGGAACCCTTCTTTCTCGAAGAAGAGCCTTACCAGCTCTGCGATATCGTCATCATCCTCGATCAGCAGCACGGTTCCGTGTTTAGCAGCAGTCACAGTGGCCTCCATGCGTAGATTCTGCGACTCGTTGTGTTCGAGATCTGTTAACCCATTGCGAAATCATCGAGCGGAAGCTCCTCCACCGTGGCGTCGACAGATCCGCCATCCCAACGCAACTCCACCGGTTGGCCGGGTGAAACTTCGTGCCTGACCATGCCCATGGCTATGGGCGAGCGAAGCTCTAGTGACTCGCCAACCGACGTCACCGAACCCACTTCACCGCCGTCGACCGTGATCGATGCCCCCACCGGAGGGATCAGATTGCGCTCGATCGCCAGCCCTCGCAGAAAGCGATTGACCCTGCCTCGACTGTCAATGCGAGCAACCAACTCTTGTCCGAGATAGCACCCCTTGGTGAACGAGACCGAGTCGGCCGTGAGATGGGCCTCTTGGGGGATGGTGCTCTCGTCGACATCAACCCCCATGATCGGCTCCCCCACTTCTATCCGTACTGCGGTCACCGCCAGGTTGCCTGCGGGCAAGGCGCCGGCCTCGATGAGCGACTCGGTGGGTACGCCCGAAATGAAGTAGCGGTCAAGGCCGCCAACGGGGGCCCTGACGACCGTCTTCGTCCCCGATCGCCACCAGCCTTGTGGGTCGGCACCTAACGCCGCTTTGACAACCTCCGCGGACATCGGTCCCCAGACCTCAATGAGCGGAATCGGCTCACCGATCGTCGCCGCCACCCGCAGCCGGAACCGCTCTAGATCGGTTCGCGCCGCCGAAACCCCTCCTGCGTCCGCCACGATCCCGACTTCGGATTCGCCGCGCAGCAACCACAGCAACGCCCGTAGTTTTCCCTGGGGCGCCAACAGCAGTGACCTCGCCACGCTGCCCGCGACCATGGCAGCGATGTCCTGGCTCAGAATGCCATCGAGATACTCGACCGCATCGGGCCCGGTCACCCATAACAGGGACCGACCAATGTCGACAACGGCAGCCTCATTGCGAATTGCCATGTACTCGGCCGTGACATCGCCGTAGGTGTCGGTCATACCAAGAGCGTAGGGAGAACCGCCTAGATAGTGGCGAGACCGTCTAGGCCGAGGTTGACGAGAACCTCAGTGAACCAACGAGATATCGCCGAGATCTGACCGGTGACCATCAGAACGCCGAACCCCGCGAGCAGCAATCCGGAGGCGATATTGACCGGCTTGATGTATTGCCGGAACCAGCGGAACGCCGAAAAGGCCTTGGTGATGCCGAGAGAAGCAGCCAGGAAGGGGACGCCGAGGCCCATCGAATAGGAGAAGAGCAGCAGCATCCCGCGCCCCACCGTTTCTTCACTGGCCGCCAGGGTGAGGATGGCACCCAGCACCGGACCGATGCAGGGCGTCCAACCGAACCCAAAAGCCACCCCCATGACGGGTGGCGCCCAGTTCCCCAGCCGGGACGGTCGCACATCCAGGCGCCGCTCTCTCATCAGCCCCATGAAGAGATTGATGTTCCACACGGCGGTCGCCGCTATGAAGAGGCCCATAGCCACGATGAACCAGCCGGCGATGCGAGTCGCGGTGGACTGGTTACGCAAGAAGAACTCTCCGACACTCGTGGCGCCAGCTCCCAGGGCAACGAACACCGCAGTGAAGCCGAGGACGAACAGCAGAGTCGCGCCGGTGACCTTCTTGAGCGAGGCTTCACCAGCCTCCAACTCCTTGGCTGAGTACCCAGACATCAGGCTCACATATCCGGGCAGCAAAGGAAGCACACAAGGGGATACGAATGACAATGCCCCGAAAACGAACGCTATGAGGATGTTGACTTCTGTTGTTGGCACGCGGTCCCCGGTCGGTGGTAACAACGGTAACTGGGTTCGGTTCGTTCCCGTGACTCCCGAGTAACCTGCTCCGGCTATGCCACAAATGTCCGACTGGGACGACCTGGCGGTGCGGGTGGGGACCGTCGTAAGAGCTGAACCGAACGAGGCGGCCCGGGATGCTGCCTACTCACTGTGGATCGATTTCGGTGAGATCGGCGAACTGCAGTCTTCCGCCAAGATCACAGACCTGTACCTGCCGGGCCAATTGGTGGGGCGCCAGGTGGTCGCTGTCACTGGCTTCGAGCCGATGAGAGTTGGGGGCTTCCGCTCAGATGTACTGGTTGTTGGGGCAACTACCGCCGAGGGCATCGTTCTGTTGCAGGTAGATAGACCAGTTCCGCCTGGCAGCGTGGTGGCCTAGTGGCAACGCGCCAGGGCCTTACGGTTTCCGACAGGCGGATCCTGACTCTGATGGCACTGGCAGGTCTGGTTCTTGCCTATTCAGGCAGCCTCATCTCCCACACCTTCCCCTTCGTAAGGCGCGGCCTGTCGCTCACCGAGGGCGAGATGAGCTGGGTATTCGCCCTGACTCGGTTCTTTGCCCTGGGAGCCCTTCTCTTCTCGGTTTACGGGGACCGCTTCGGAAGGCGTCGCCCGTTCCTGGTGGCCTTCGCTATCGCACCGCTCGGAAGCTTGCTGACTGCCTTCGCCCCCGGTGCTCTCACATTCACGATCTTCCAGGCGATCACTCGCATCGGCGTGGTGGCGGCTGCGGCTCTATCGATCGTCTTCCTGGCGGAAGAACTATCGCCACGATTGAGAGGCTTTGGTATCGGTGTGGCAGCGATAGCCGGCGCCGTCGGCAACGGCATCTCCTTGATCCTCCTGCCGATCGCGGATCGGGGCGATTCGGCTTGGCGCTTTCTGTTCGCACTAGCCGCGGTCGGGTTGCTCGCCCTTCCGGTACTGATGAGATTCCTCAAAGAAAGCAGGGCGTTCGCGGTTCCCGAGTATCACGTCCCATTGTCGGCGGTGGTGCAGGAGGGCCATGGGCAGTACCTCTACGCACTTGGCGCGGTCGCGTTCTTCGTCTCCGCCTTCGCCACCCCTGCACTGGACTTCGCACTGGAAAGGATGATCGACGACCTGGCGTGGACGACCGCCAGCGCCCGGAATCTGCTCATCGTGTTCAGCGGACTCGGCACCCTGGGCCTGCTGGCGGGGGGCAGACTGGCCGACAACCTAGGTAGACGACCCGCCGAGCTCGTCGCACTCGCATTGGGATTGGCGGGCGGACTCGGCTTCTACTTCTTCGACAGCGGCTGGTTGATCGGACCCTCGTTGTTCGTTGGTACCTTCGGTGCCACTGCGCTCACGCCCGCCTTCGCCGCCCAGCGCTCGGAGCTGTTCCCCACCCGGCTGAGGGCAACGGCAGGGGCGTGGATCACCAACGCTGCCATCATCGGGAGCATCTTCGGATTCGCCGTAGGCGGTGTTCTCATCGACCGCATCGGACTTTCCTCTACGGTCGCGGTCCTGGGGATCGGAATCGTTGTGGCAGCGTTCCTGGTCGGGCCGCTGCCCGAAACCAGGGGTCGGGACCTGACAAGCCAAGTGATCTCCCCGCGCCCCAGCTAGGGCGGAGGGGTCTTCTCTGGGTAGCGACATTGGTCGATTAGAGGACACTCCCAACACCGCGGCTTGCGGGCATCGCAGATGTCGCGACCGAATTGGATGACCCGCATCGAAATGCCCGACCATTGGTCT
>JAOTWH010000225.1 GCA_029863035.1 Acidimicrobiia bacterium
CAACGTGACGGTGAGTCCATCTTGCAGCCATTGGATCTGCACCCCGAGAAACCCCGTCTCGACCAAGATGTCGCCACCATCGCCCAGGTCGATCGTCTCCGAGCCCTCCTGTTGGCCGACGGCTCCAAAGAACTCATCACCCTCGAACACAGAGATCGTTAGCAGCGCCCCCCCATCCGCCTGCCAGACGCACACCCCAAGCTGGCCCGGAAAGCCCCCAAGATCGTCGGCCGGCATTGATACCGGCTGACCGAAGAGTGCCTCAGCATCGGCCTGTGTCACCAATTCACAAAGGTCCAGCGTATTTTCGGGCGGCTGGGTGGTCGCAACCGTTGCAACGGCCGCTTCCGTATCTGTGGTTTGACCCTCCGGCGACGTTACGGTGGTTGCGTCGGACGAACCGGTACAAGCCGCAAGCAGCATCGCACCAACCATCAGTGCCCGGATACCCAATCTCATGCGCGCGACCCTAATAACGGTGGGCTTTTGGCCACAGTAAGCCGAACGCGACCCGACGGCCTCACCGAAGCGAAGCCGTCGGGTCCGGGGAGGACGAGGTCAGGTGAACAACAGCTGTGCACCTTCTGACAACTCGATGAAATCTCCGGCCGAGATGACGTCCTTAACGCTCTCGTGGAAATCCTCGATCTTCAGATCGAGCATGTCGACTGTCATGCGACACGCCCACAGATAGGCGCCCATGTCATGCAACATTTCGATGAACTCCGGAACATCCGGCACATCGAGGCCTTCGATCTTCTTCTTCATCATCTTGGTGGCCATCGTGGAGACACCGGGGACGGGTGCCACGGCCTGTGGCATTCCCATGGACGGGTTGCCGACCGGTGTTACCGGCAGGTGGCCCATCTTCTTCTTGGTGATGACGTCAAGGCCCCAGAACGTGAAGAAGAGGTGGGTCTCGATGCCCTCCGCCAGGGCGGCGTTAGCCATGATCAAGCTCGGGTAGGCACCGTCGAGTGTCCCTTTGCTGACAATGATGCAGAGTTTGCGATCTGAGCCAGTGTCGAATTTGTCCATTGTCTCTCCTTACACGCAACCCTTGGGCTTGGGTACGCCGGCTACGTAGCTCATCTTCTTTGCTGGCTTCTTCGGAAACAGCTCGAAGAGCTGCTTGGTCGGCACGCCTGTCTCGACGGAAACCCGTCGCAGCGTCGGGCTCTCGCCCTTTTCGAAGTAGTCGTTGCGGCAGAACTTGATCACCGTCCAGTGATCCTCGTTCAGAGCCTCCAACCCCACTTCGGCTGCCAGGGGCACAGCCATCTCCTCGGTCCAGACCGACGGATCAACAAGGAAGCCTTCCTCATCGACCTCGACGGAGGTACCGGCGATTGTCTCGGTTGTCATTCGTCCTCCTTTGTTTCTTGAACTGTTTGGCCCATGGACCGCAGCATGCTCATCAGCCTGCTGAGTCCCTTCTTCACTTCTGGGTCCCTCAATTGCCCCGCCAGGCGGAACAACGAGGGGGCCTCGACTGCCGGGTCGTCTATGGCATGGACGGTGCGGCTCAACATGCCGAGCACCTCGGGTTGGGTCATCTCCTTGATGGTGTCGAGCATGAGCACAACGTTGTCGGCCAGGGCTTGGATGTCGTCCTGGTCATAGGAGGTCACGACGCGATCGATTACGTCGAGGCCTCCACTGGCGAAGGTGAAGTAACCGCGCCGCTCCATCTCGGCGAGCCTCTCGGTCGCGCTCAGCATGGTTCCGGAGGTGAGCGGCACGATGTCCGAGATCAGCTCGCGACCCGTATCGACCTGACCGATTAACTCGTCCAGAGCGGCCGATGTTCTGGCGAAAGCCTCGAGCTGGTCGCTCAGTCGGTCGAGCTTCGCCTCGATTCGGTCGATGCGGTCGGATTCAATGGTGGTTGTCACTTGGCCACTCCTTCTCTGGTCTTGCCCGCCATCAACATCTCTGCTGGCAGCGGCAGCTGTCTCCCCTGGAGCAGCACGTTCCAGTAGGTCCACCTGAACATCATCTTCCCCCAGTGGTTCATCTCGGTCTCTGCCAGCAACGAGAAGGGCCCGATCCCGGGCAGCGGGTACTTGCCGGGCAGCGGCTCGGTCTCGTAGTTGAAGTCGATCAGCAGGCCCTTGTCGAACCCCGACTCGATGAAGCAATTGGCGTGCCCGTCGAAGGATTGGCGCATGGGGCGACCATCGATGTAGTCGAGGAAGTTCTCGGTGAACACCTCGACCGAGAAGTGGGCTACCGACCCCGCCTTGGAGGTCGGTAGCTCGGCGGCGTCGCCCAGGACGAAGACGTTGTCGTGCTCAGTGGATAGGAAATTGTGCTTGTCCACCGGAACGTAGTTCAATTCGTTGCCCAATCCTGAACGAGCGATCACCTCTGCCCCCATGTTGATGGGGATGGTGACCAGCAGGTCGAAGGCCACCTCGCGCTCGTCGTAGGAGACCAGCACCTTTCTTTCAGGGTCGACGCGTTCGGTGTAGAAGTCGGTCTCCACCTGCACCTTCTTGTCGTCGAGCATCCCGGACAGGTGCTTGGCTGCCACCGGTTTTGTGAAGGCATCGGACATCGGCGTGACGAACACCAACTCGACCCTGTCACGCATCCCCCGCTCCTGGAAGAACCAATCGGCCAGGAAGGTGAACTCGAGCGGTGCCACCGGGCACTTGAACGGGAGCTCGATGATGCTCACGGCCAGCGTGCCACCATCCCAATCGCGTAGCGCGTCGTGCAGCGCCAGTGCGCCGTCCAACGTGTAGAAGTCGTGGATGCTCTTGCGCCACGCATCGTCGGTGAGCCCCGGAGTCTGGTCCGGCCGGGGATGGGCTCCGGTAGCGATAACCAGGTAGTCGTAGGAGAGCTCGGAGCCGTCGCTCAGTCGCACCTTGTTCTGCTCTGGCTCGATGAGGTCGATCTCAGAGATGATCAGATCGACGTTGTCCGGGATGAATCTCTCCTTGGGCTTAACAACGTCGTCGCGGGCATATATGCCGAACGGGATGAACAGATAGCCGGGCTGGTAGTAATGGTGCTCGTCCTGATCGACGATGGCGATCTGCCAATCATCTCCCAGCA
>JAOTWH010000226.1 GCA_029863035.1 Acidimicrobiia bacterium
GTATCACCCGGCTGCCCGAGATCCTCAAATCGATCACCGCCCGCGGAGTCGCCTTCTCCCCGCACATGTTCCCCCACGTCCACTCCCAGGTTCTCCCCGCCCTGGGCTACACCGACGCACCCATCGAGTGGGGGATCCCAGGCACCGGGGTCCATCCGATGGACGACTGCATCGCTCAGCCGGTGGTGAGCGATGGGCTGATGGAGCCACTCCCCGAGGGACCTGGGCTGGGCACCATCGTCAACCCGGAGTGGATCGCCACCCAGCCCGTGATCGACCCCACCGGCATGCTCGAAGACCTCTAGGGAAAGGACGACACATGGCCTCGATCACCAATCCGCACCACACCGGGTTCCAGGTTGCCGATCTGGATCGGTCCCTCGCCTTCTATCGCGACCTGTTGGGTTTCGAGTTGGTGTTCCAGTGGAACCCCCAGGCGCCCTACATCGGCGAGCTGGTGGGTTACCCCGACGTCGATCTCCACTCCGCCATCCTGCGCCAGCCCAACTCCGAGGTGTTCCTCGAGCTATTGGAGTACCGCAACGTGGAGCGCACCCCGGTCGACACCGCCAATGCCAACCCCGGCACCGCTCACGTTGCGTTCTTCGTAGACGGCCTCGATGAGCTTTACGCGGATCTCGTCGCTAAGGGCGTTGACGCGGTGTCGGCGCCGGTGACCCCCACCATCGGCCCCAACCAGGGTGGCCGGGTGGTCTACATGATCGACCCCGACGGGTTCCGGGTCGAGTTCATCGAGTCATCGGGATCATTCGGCGAGTTCTCCACCGATGAGTGAGGCGAAAGGGCCGCTGGCCGGGCTGCGGGTGATCGATGCCTCGATGCTCTTCGCCGGCCCGGTTATCGGCACCCTGATGGGCGACTTCGGCGCCGACGTGATCAAGGTCGAGCATCCACGGGGAGACCCGTTGCGCTCCCTGGGCTGGCAGAAGAACGACGTATCGCTGTGGTGGGCATTCGTGAGCCGCAACAAGCGGATGGTCAGCCTCGACCTGAGCAAACCAGAGGGCGGTACCGTCTTCAAAGAGCTGGCGGCCACGGCCGACGTGATCATCGAGGGATTTCGCCCCGGAACGATGGAGCGGTGGGGGATCGGGCCAGAGGTTCTTCACGAGCTGAACCCCAACCTCGTCATCGTGCGGGTGAGCGGCTTCGGACAGACCGGTCCCCAGAGCTCCAAGCCGGGCTTCGGCACGGTGGCAGAGTCGATCAGTGGGTTCGCTCACCTGAACGGGTTCCCCGACGGACCACCGATACTGCCTCCCTTCGCTTTGGGAGATGGAGTGGCGGCGTTGTTCGGTACCTTCGCCACCATGTTCTCGCTCTACCACCGTGATGTCGGCGGAGGAACTGGCCAGGTCATCGACCTTTCGCTCTACGAGCCGCTGTTCTGGCTGCTCGGCCCCCAGGCCCTCGCCTACGACCAGCTGGGCGTGGTGCCGGGGCGCAACGGCAGCAGCACCGAGTGGACCGCACCCCGCAACGCCTACCAAGCGTCCGACGGCAAGTGGCTGGGACTATCGGCCAGTGCCCAGTCGATCGCCGAGCGGGTGATGGGCGTAATAGGCCATCCCGAGGTCATCGAAGAGCCATGGTTTTCGGACCACGAGGGCCGGGTCGCTCACCAGGAGCTGCTCGACTCGCTCATCGCCGAGTGGGTTGGGGCGCGGCCGACCACCGAGGTGCTGGAGAAGTTCGAAGAAGCCGGCGCGGTGATCGGCCCGATCTACTCGATCGCCGACATCTTCGAGGATGCCCAGTACCGGGCAAGGGAAACCATCACTACCGTTGACGACCCTCGGCTGGGGCCGGTCCGGCTGCAGAATGTCATCCCGCTTCTGAGCGCCACCCCAGGGTCGGTGCGCTATCTGGGTGGCGAGCTGGGCGAGCACAACAGCGAGATCCTGTGTGATGAGTTGGGACACAGCCTCGAAGAACTGGAAGTATGGGGCGATGCTGGAATCGTTTGAGAGGAGACCGAATGAGTGAGGCGCCGTCTGAGCAGAGGGTTGGGTGGTACCACCAGATGGTGAACATCCGCACCTTCGAAGAGAAGGTGCAGGAGCTGTTCATGGCCGCACTGATCGAAGGCACCACTCACCTGTGCCAGGGCCAGGAGGCCGTGTCGGTTGGGTCGATCGCCGCCATGCGGTCCGAAGACGTGCTGACCAGCACCTACCGCGGCCACGGCCAAGCATTGGCACGCGGCATGGAGCCCGAGGTGGCCTTCGCCGAGCTGATGGGTCGCACCACCGGAGGATCGGGTGGCGTTGGTGGCTCGATGCACTTGGTCGATTTCAGCAAAGGCCAGATAGGAGCCAACGCCATAGTTGGTGCCGGTTTGCCCATCGCAGTTGGGGCAGCGATGGCGTTCAAGATCCAGAAGAAGCCTGGAGTGGCCCTCACCTTCTTCGGGGACGGCGCCACCAACATCGGCACCTTCCACGAGGCGCTCAACATGGCTTCGGTGTGGAAGGCGCCGGTCGTGTTCATCGTCGAGAACAACCTCTACGGCGAGTACACCCCGATGCGCGAGACCACGCCGCTCGATGACCTGGCTCGACGGGCCGATCCCTTCGATATGCCGGGGCTGGTGGTCGACGGCCAGGACATCGACGTTGTGTACGCCACAGTCGGGGAGGCCATCGAGCGAGCTCGGGGCGGTGGCGGACCCAGCCTGCTCGAGATGAAGACCTATCGCTACAAGGGTCATTCCCGATCTGACCCTGCCACCTATCGCCCCGATGGCGAACTGGAAGAGTGGATGGGGCGAGATCCCATCGAGATCCTCGGTTCCCGGCTCGAGTCGGAAGGCCTGCTGTCGGCCGAGGAACGAACCGAGATCGCCGCTACCGCCCAGGTCGACGTCGACGCAGCCGCCGACCGAGCTGCCCAAGCTCCCTACCCCGAACTGAAGGAGATCGCTAACTATGTCTACGCAGACTGAAGCCCCCGCTGGCACCGCAGCCGCCACCGACGAGATGGCCTACCGCGACGCGATCAGCGCTGCCCTCCACGATGAGATGGCCGCCGACCCAAGC
>JAOTWH010000228.1 GCA_029863035.1 Acidimicrobiia bacterium
GGCGAGCGTCGGAGTCGGTCGAAGCCTCGGTCAGCAGGATTGCCGCACGACACCGGAAGGCCAATACATCTGCCACATCACCGGCACGATGCCCATCATCAACCCTGGAGACCCTGGCTCTACGCCAATCCCTGGCGGCGAGCCGGCGCCTCTTGAGTACTTCAAGATCGCCATCGACCCGGTAGTAGGCGAGTGTTGGTACTGGTCAACCATCCCCGGTGGACTCGACAGCTCGGACCCAGCGAACGATGCCACCATCATCTTCACCATCCTCAGCCTGCCCTCATGCCCGGGGGCGACAGGTATCCCCGGAACAGGACCGACCATCGACGAGCTGGCTTGGGATGTGCTCAGGTCGTTCACGCTGGCAACGCCGCAACCCATCTTCGCTCCTCCCGACTCGGGCATCACCGGGCTCGCCACCTACCTCGGCCACGACTCCATCGCCGAACTGGATTATTCGGAGACCTTGCCGGGCGGCATCGCCCTGGTCGTGAGGGCCTTCATCAGCGAGATCGGCGTCGACTGGGGCGACGGCACCCGGAGCAACTACCTCATCGACGACCTGGTCGGCGAACCCTCCGCCGCTATCTCCCACATGTACGACCTCAAGACCTGCACCCCCGAGTACAGGGAGGAACACCCCAGTGGTGGTCTATGTCACCCGACGCTAGAGGCCTACCCGGTAACGATCGCCTTCAACTGGGTGGCCGGTTACGAGTACGACACCGGCTGGGTCCAGCTGCAAGACGTCGAGCTCACTCAGACCACGCTTTACGACGTGGACGAGGTGGTTGGCATCGTCACTCAGCCGTAGGCGCGACGACGGACGTGGTCTCCTCGCCTGCGAGATCATGGCGACCTTCGCGCTTCTTGCGGATATCGACCAGCGCGAAGAGGATGGCCAAACCCACCCCAACGACTGCTGCCAGCAGGCCGATTATCCACCCGGTAGTCGATCCCCCTCCGGTTGCCTCGTCCCGCAGAAGTTCGGTCCATCGAGCCTGGAGCCCAGCCAACTGTCTTGCATCAGGTTGCTGGATCACGCCTAGACCCTCAGCGCCGACCGCGAACTCAATGAAATCCCCAATCGGTGACCCCTGGGTCTGAGGGTCCCACAGCAGGAGTGGCACCATGGCGCCCTCCGTCCACGAGATGGGCTGAATGGGATCGATCAAGTTGGCGAAGCGCATGATGTCGTGGTCTTGTTTGAGGCCGCCCACCTGTGCGGAGCGGTACCACTCCGCAACCGTCCCAGCGAGCGGCTCGGGATAGGAACCATCGCCCGAAATCCATAACGAAATATGGACCGTGCCAAGGATCGCCGCCTCTTGGACGCTGTTGATCGCCAGGGTCGACAGCACCAGAGCACGCTCCGGTCCGAAGGCAGCGGCCCGCAGCCGTATGCCTTCAGGCCACCCGAGCCCCACCGAGTCCAACGGCAGTTCATCTTCGAACAAGCACACCTCGACACCGTCCAGCCCGCCGAAGTCGTCTGCCAGCTGAAAAGCGATTGGGGCCAGCTCGTCGGCGAAGCGTTGTGCAATCGGCTCTGTGATGTCGGCGGCGCGCACAGTGATCGGTCCGGCGCTGACTTCGATCGGATAGCCGACACCAGGCGTTACCGCGGCGCAACCGGTGGTCTGGCCCATCGCAGGGGCAGCGACGAGAGACAGCATTCCCGTGATCACCACCCCCAGTAAGAACTTGGCCACCGCTAAGCCTGGAACGAAGCGATCAGTTCGGCCCATCCGTCGTCATCGAGCTGAATGGGCACTGGCGAATACAAGCCGATCCGCTGCGCTCGATCGCCATAACGCTCCCGAACCTTGGAAGCCAGCTCATCGATGGGCGCAGTGACGGCCACCTCATCGAGCACATCGTCGGTTATCACTTCTGCCATCTCGGCCCATTGGCCTCTTTTCGACATCGCGGTGAGCTCGCGTCCAAAATCCCAGCCGTGGGTATCGAGCACGACCGAATATGCGGGCGTTGAGGCGTAGAAGGCAACCTGTTGGCGCACCGCCGAACGGGAGGTTGCCATCTCCTCCTCATCGTTGCCGGTAACGACGAAGACGGTCGACACCACCTCGACGTCGTCCAGCGTTCTTCCTGCGTCGGCCGCACCCTGTGCCATGGCGCCGAGGACCACCTCGTCGAGGTACTTGATGGTGTGGAACGGATGGGCGTGGAATCCCTGACAAATCTCACCAGCGAGGCGCGCCATGTACTCGTTCACCCCGGCGATATACACCGGGATCTCGGGATGCTTGATCGGTCCTGGATCGAAGAACGGAGTCATCAGGGTGAACTCGTAGAAATCACCTTTGAAGCTGAGCGGCGAGCCGTTCTGCCACGTGTCCCAGATTGCCCTCATCGCGGCGATGTACTCCTTCATGCGGGGGCCAGGGCTGCTCCACGGCATGGAGAAACGACGGGTGATGTGGCCCTTCACCTGGCTGCCCAGCCCCAGCAGGAACCGACCCTCGCTCAAGGCTGCCAGGTCCCACCCGGCATAGGCGACGGTCATTGGCGAGCGAGCAAAGGCAACTGCTATCGCTGTGCCGAGCTGGAGCTTTTCTGTGACCGTGGCGGCCGAAACGAGAGGGAGAAACGGCTCGTGTTGGGTATCGGTCGTGAAAAGAGCGTCATATCCCAGTGATTCGGCCTTCGCAGCGAAGTCGGCCGCTTCGCTGATGGGGAGAGGCGGCAGGTAGAAGTCGATCTTCACGGACCGCCATGGTACAGGGGCCCAGAAACGGCAAAGGCTGCGAGAAACGGCCAAGCTTGCAGTAGGTTCTGGACCCGCCTAGCCTTTCGTGGTTCCCGGACGCGGCAAGTGCTTTGCTTGTGCCGGGTTAGAAAAAGGCGGAGTACCAGGTGCGATCAACCAGGTCAGCGGCGCTGTCCGGTCTTGTTCTTCTCGCCCTCGTGGCCATTGGGTTAGCCGCGTTCTCCCCGTCTTCGA
>JAOTWH010000229.1 GCA_029863035.1 Acidimicrobiia bacterium
CCATCCCTAACGCACGAGCCTCCGGCCGCCCAGGTCGAGAAGCCAATCGAGCCCGAGCTGGTCGAGGGCCAGCCGCCATTGCCAGACGCAGAGCCTGAGGTCGCCGAAACTCCGACCTTGGACGTGTTGACCCATCAGGACCCACCCGAGGTGCGCCGGACGCGGGTGGAAAGACGCGACATGACCCAGTTGCTGTCCGACGCCCCGCCACCATCCGGTCCCCCGCCGCCGCCCGGCGCACCGCGACCGCCCGGCGCAACGCGACCACCTGACGCAACCCCGATACCGACCGCGCCGCGGTGGAAGAGGTGGGTAGCCACAGCCGGTATCGCAGCTGCCCTCATAGTGCTCGGGGCCCTGGTGGCCGAGTTCTACCCCTTAGGCAACAGCGATAGCGCGACGGGCTCGACGGCGTCGACGGCGTCGACGGCGTCGACGGCGTCGACGGCGCCAACCACGGCACCGGTCGACACCACCCAGTCCACCACGCCCACCGAGTCGACCGAGCCCGGGCCGGCAACCACGGCGCAGCCCGGCGTGATCGACCCCATTGGCAGTGCTATCGCCATCGAGGATCTCGACCTGGGGGCCAACGGTCTTGGCCCGCTCGAGTTTGGGATCACCGGAGAGGAAGCGATCGGAAGGCTCGTCGCCAGTTTCGGACAGGCAGACGAAGACAGCGGGGTCGTAGCCGGCGACCCGTCGCTCGGCATTTGCGCCACCGACCAGATGAGGACCTACCGCTGGGGAGGGCTAACGGCGGTGCTCAGGGCCTCGAACGGGGTCGAGACCTTTGTCGGCTATCGCCTCTCGCTCGCCGGCGCAGGTGGTCACTCCACGGCGGGGATCGAAACCCTCAGCGGCCTTGCCCTTGGCGACACCGTAGAAACGCTCCAACAGCTGTACTCCGGATTCTCGGTGCAGCTGACAGAGCGCGATGGTGCACCTGCCTTTGAGCTATATGGAACCACCGACAATTTGCTGTTGTGGGGAAAGGTGACCTCCACGGACGCCGACGGCACCGTTGAGACGATTCAGTCCCCGCTGGAGTGCTCCTCGTAGCAAGCTCCCCCAGAATCGGCCCCTCGTTACACTGACGCCCGCGCCAAGGCGCCGTATCGTCATTGGCTCCACCATCACACTCAGAGTTCAACCATGCCCTGCTGCCTCGCCCGCGCCATGCGGCGACATACTGATTCACCTTCCGTAGCTGCGAGAGCCCTCTCATGGTCTCGGTAGCCCCTGGCCCAAGAGCGGGATTCCGGACTTGGGTGAAGCGGATCATCAGCGGTGCGCTCCTCGTCTTTATCGGCTTCTTCGGCTGGACCGCCGTCAAGTTCTGGCAGTCGTGGAGCGGGCTCGAACGAACGGAATGGGACCTGGAGTCGGTGCATGGTCGGATACGGGATATCGATCCGCCATCGACTCGATCGCCCGATGTCGAGACCTTTGCCCCGCTTGCGCTGGACGATGCGGCATTCAATACCTTCCTCATCGTCGGGAGCGACCAATTGCCCGGCGGAGGGGGGGCAAGAGCCGACGTCATAATGCTCTTCCTGTTCCCGGAGCGCGAAGCACCAGCCATCGTGTCGCTACCTCGGGATCTGTACGTCGAGAACCCATGCACCGGAAAACTGGCACGTATCAATGCCACCTTCAACGGATGCGACGGCATCTCGGGCCCAGAGTTGCTTGGAGTGACTGTTTCCAAATTCACCGGTATCGAGGTCGATCACTTTGCGCTGTTCGACTTTGAGGGATTCAAGGAAGTCATCGATGACGTCGGCGGTGTGACGATCTGCGTGGAGAACCAGGTTCGCGACTTCGACGCCAAGCTCGATTTGCCGGCCGGGTGCACAGAAGCAAGTGGTGCACAGGCTTTGGCCTGGGTACGAACTCGCAAGACCGAGGAATTCGTCAACGGCGCCTGGCGAGCGGTGCCGGGGCAAAGCGACCTAACGCGTAACCAACATCAACAAGATGTCGTCTTCCAGCTCTTCGAGCGGATGAAGCAGTTCGGCACTCTGGGTGACCTCAATGGCACCGTCGGCTCGCTGAGTAACGCATTCACGGTCGACGACGATCTATCCATCCCGGGCGCCATCCAGCTCGCTTGGAACCTGCGGGCTCTGGGAACCGGCGATTTCGTGCGGCTGGAGATTCCGGTGAAGAGCCATACGACCTCGGATGGCGCTGAGGTCCTGCTGATGGAGACGTCCTTTACCGAAGTCCTCGAGAGCGCCTTTCCTACTATCGCCGCCGCTGCATCGCCAGCAACGAACCTGGACTAGGACGGCTCGTATCATCCGCTAGTGGATAGCCACGACGACCCTCCTGTGCCGCCGGGCGACAAGCAGCCAGATCCCACGACAAGCGAGCAGTCAGTGCCGCGGGTGGTGGTGCGTAGGTCCGAGCCTCCGGTAGCCGAGACGAACGAGAGGTACGGTGGACTGGCCAACATGGACGACACCTCGTGGCCGATGGACCAAGGACCGCCGCCTCCGCCTCCTCCCACCTCTGTCGTACCGCCCTTCATCGTTGGCGTATTGCTTGGCGCTGCATTGGCCACGGTCAGCGTCGTCTCGTTTCTGGCGCTACGCGACGACCCCAACGCGACGGCAGCCCCAGCTCCCGCCGAAACGTCGGTGGCCGACACGGCCGCGGCCGCGGCGTCGACCGTCACCAGCCTCCAACTCAGCACGACCACTATTGCTCCCCCGACTTCGACCCTCGCCGACATCGATGTGGTGGGCGAGCCCTTGGCTATCGAAGATCTGCTTCTCGCCACCAACGGCATGGGTCCGATAGGCGTGGGGGACAACGGGACCACCGTTCTTGGTCAGATGGCCGCAACGTTCGGACAACCGGACTCCGACAGCGGCACCGTCATCGCGACGGGGGACTTCGGTGCCTGTCCTGGCGACCCCATCCGGGTGGTTCGCTTCGGGCCCCTTGCCATCATCAT
>JAOTWH010000047.1 GCA_029863035.1 Acidimicrobiia bacterium
TGGCCACCCTCATACACACAGTCATGGGTGAGGGTGGCCATGAGCCCGGGGATGTCACGGGCATCCTCGGCAAGCGAATGGGCCTTCCATAGCGCCTGGATCTCAGAGTATTCGTCGGGCGTTCTCGCCAACAGTTCACGGACCGCGGGCCTCTTGTCTGCCGCTTCTTGTCTCAATTCCTGCTCCGTGAGAACCGACATTGATCTCCCTGTTGGTCTTGAGCCTATTGCTGGGCGGGCCCGACGGCTAAGAAGTTGCCGAGCAAGGCGATTCCATCCGGAGTCATGATGCTCTCCGGGTGGAACTGGACGCCGGTGATCGGATAGGTGTTGTGGCGAATCGCCTGGATGGCCCCGTCCTCGGAGTGGGCCGAAGCGATAAGGCCGTCCGGGAGTTCACCTATCGCCAGCGAGTGATAACGGGTGGCCTGCATGGGTTGGGGCAAGCCAGCGAAGATACCAACGCCGTCATGGGTGATCTGGGAGGTCTTCCCATGACGTGGCTCCGGTGCGGAGGTGATCGTGCCCCCGAAGGCAACGGCTATCGCCTGGTGACCCAGACAAACCCCGAGGGTGGGAATGGAGGGCCCAAGTTCTCGAACGAAACGAACCGAGAATCCGGCTTCTTCGGGCCTTCCCGGTCCAGGCGAGATGACCAGGCGATCCGGCGGATCCTTCATGGCCTCGGCCGGGTCCAACTCGTCATTGCGAACCACCACGGGCTCGGCACCGAGTTGGCCCAGGTATTGAACGAGGTTGAAGGTGAATGAGTCGTAGTTGTCGACTACGAGAACCTTCACCCGACGCTGCCGCCAGTGTCGAGGAAGGAGTCGCCCAACCACGTGTAGAAGAAATGCAACCCGACCAACACCACCACTAGAAGCATCAGGGCGAGAACCAGGCGGACCGCTAGCGGACCGGGCAGATGTCGGTAGACCCAGGTGATCATGCGTTGGCCAACATCGCTTCCAAGTTGGGGCCCTCAACTATCTCTGCGAACACAATGAGCCGTTGCCGCGCCGAGAACTTGGGGTGGCACGTTGTCAGCGTCAGCCAGCCACCGGAGCGGTCGTTGAGGACCGAGGTTTCGCTTGGCTGCACGATCTTTACCTCTCGCACGACGTAGGTGTGGGTGCCCACCAGGCTGTCCCAGTGGATGAGCGCACCGACTTCCAGCTCACCGAGGTTGTGGAACGGGGCGCCGTAGGTGGTGCGGTGACCGGCGATGGCCGCATTGCCAGGCTGGCCAGGCAGGGGGGTCTTGGGATAGTGGCCCGCCCCCTTCTTGAGCTCCGTTCCCAGCCCAACCCCCTCGACCACCGTCCAGGTGAGGTCGATGTCGGGGATACGGATGTTGCCGATGGGATCGCCCTTGTCGGGAACTGCCTCGAAACTGAACAGTGGGCCAATGGCTCCTCCGAACTCGGAGCCGGTCAGGTCGGGCCCACCGCCCGCCGCCTCTGGCACTTCGACGATGACCCCGGTCTCGATCTCAACGACGGCGAACGTGGGATCCTCAAAATCGATTCGCTCCTCGAGCTCTGTGGCCAGCCGATTCTGGGCACGCTCCGCGAAGAAATCGGTAACGAACAGCTGATGAAGGACGAAACCAAGGATCAACACGCCCAGGTAGATGAAGGTCCACCCCGTTCCCCGAACGATGCGAATACCCAAGGGCGGTTTTGGCCGCTTGGCGAGCTCCTTGATCACCGAATCGGACGCCCCCTCTGCGCCAAGCGTCTCGATAACGGACTCAGTGGTGTCGCTGTCGGTCAATGAGGTCCTTTCGCATGCACGAGATTAGCTGTCGGAGGTTCCAACAAAGGCTGCCTGACTAAAGTGGCCCCGTGCCCAAATCAAAGGTCCGCAAGAAGGTAAAGAAGCGCCGCGCCGAGCATGCATCCATCCAGCGCGAGGAGCAAGAGGTCAGCCACAAGGGGCCGTCGCCGCGATGGTACGTGTTCCTGATGTTCGCTCTGATGACGGCAGGAGTCGTAGTCATCCTCTTGAACTACATCGGTCTGCTGCCGGGTGGAACCGGCAACCGGTATCTGCTTGGTGGATTGGCAGGAATCGCCGTCGGATTCACCATGACTCTCGGTTACCGGTAGGAAGCTAACGCTGAGAATCACACCCTTGTAGTTCTCCCCACCGTCGTCCACAGGTTGTGGATAAATGCCTGGTGGCCACCGACTACCCCACCGGTTCCATCTCTTCGCGACAGTGCTTGGGGGCGGCCATGTCGCCCATCTGAGCCTGGGTCACGGTTAGACCTAGTCCACAGACGGTGCAGCGATAAGCCACCTCAACCGACACCACCTCTGCGGGGTCGGGTTCTGGAGGTGGAGGCATCGCCAACAGGCGAATCGCCCAGACGCCGACAGCCATGATCGCCAACCCGATGAGGACCGCGACGAGAACGGTCAACTAGACGCGCTCGATGATGGTGGCGTTGGCCATGCCGCCGCCCTCGCACATCGCCTGGAGGCCGTAGCGACCACCGGTGCGTTCCAGCTCGTGTACCAGAGTGGTCATGAGCCGAGCTCCCGAGCACCCCAATGGATGCCCCAGGGCGATGGCGCCACCGTTCACATTCACCTTGGCCGGGTCGGCCCCGGTCTCGCGGAACCAGGCACCAATTACCGATGCGAAAGCCTCGTTTATCTCGAACAGGTCGATGTCGTCCATGGACATCCCTGCTCGATCGAGCACCTTCTGGGTTGCGGGGATTGGACCGGTGAGCATCATCACAGGATCGACGCCGGCGATGGCGAACGAAACGAACCTCGCCTTGGGGGTGAGGCCAAGTTCTTTGGCCTTCTCCTCCGACGTGATAAGGATGGCTGCTGCACCGTCCGAGATCTGCGACGAATTGCCTGCCGTGATAACGCCCTCGGGATTGAAGGCCGGGTTGAGTCCGGCCAGCTTCTCCGGGGTGGTTTCCCAGCGAATGCCCTCGTCCTTATCCATCTTCTCCACGTTGCCCTCGTCGTCCTTCACCTCGGTGGGAAGGATCTGGCCATCGAAGCGACCCTCCTCTGTGGCCTTCATGGCGCGCTGGTGGGACTCGTAGGCGATGCCGTCGAGCTCTTCACGGGGGATCGACCATTTCTCGGCGATCAACTCGGCCGAGATGCCCTGGGGGACCAAGCCATCGGCATAACGGCTAAGCATGGCGGGACCGAAGGGGATACCTGGACCCTGTTGCATATTGGACCCCATCGGGACCCTGGTCATCGATTCGACACCCGCCGCGATGACGACGTCATAGGCGCCTGCCATAACCCCTTGGGCGGCGAAGTGAGCGGACTGCTGGCTGGAACCACACTGGCGGTCGATGGTGGTGCCGGGTACCGACTCGGGCCATCCGGCGGCGAGCGCGGCATTGCGGCCAACGTTGACGCCCTGTTCACCGGTTTGGGTGACACATCCCATGATGACGTCATCGACCAACTCCGGGTCGAGGCTGTTGCGCTCGACGATCGCCTTGAGTGGCTCTGCGGCCAGATCTACCGGGTGCCAATCCTTCAGCTTGCCGTTCTTGCGACCGACCGCGGTCCGCACCGCATCCACGATCACTGCGTTTGTCATCTGTCCTCCTAGTTGGTTTCGTGGAGACGAGCGGATTTGAACCGCCGACCCCCTGGTTGCAAACCAGGTGCTCTGCCAGGCTGAGCTACGTCCCCGGCAGAGGTCATCTTACGAAAGAACACCCAACAGCGGTCTACGCATTCCCGCTACGAACCTTCAACCTCATCCCCCACGCGCAGAGTGCCGCCCTCGACCACAAGACCCCGGATGCCGGCGCGACCGCGTAGGTGTTCCCGTGCGCCGGGGCCGACAGAGTCGTTCATGAGCTCACACGGCGAGGCATCTCGGTAGACCTCGACCACCACTTCGCCCATCTGGAACTTAGACCCAGGCTCGCGCGGCAGCTGGAAACCCGACACAGTGACGTTGCGCCTGGTGGACCCCGGCTCGATGTCTGACCCCCAGGCGGCGGCGGCCTCAGCGAGCTCCTCGGTGGAAACGACGGTGATCTGGCCCTTCGAGTACTTGTCGAAGTTGCGGTCCCCTACCAATCCCTTGCCGGCGACAGCCTCTACCTCGTCCAGGGAGTCCACGGGTGCTCCCGACTTAGAGGCGATGTGAATATGTTCTACCTTGGCCACGGCGACGCAGTTTACGGAGCGCCCCTACTGGTACACTCGCTCGCCCTGGGGCCCATAGCTCAGCCCGGTTAGAGCGCATCCCTGATAAGGATGAGGTCCGTGGTTCAAATCCACGTGGGCCCACTGAATTCGCCCCTAGCCCCTAGCTACCAACCCTCGCTTTGCTCGGCTCCTTGCCACCCGGCCCGTGGTGCCAATCCACGTGGGTCCACTCGCCTAGTCTCGGTATCGACGGTGTCGATCCGGAGGAGGTCGGGGACGTTATGAACGGAGCATCGGTGGCGGTCGACCGACTAGAGCCTCCGCCGCCGATCACCCGCCAGGAGGCCTTAGCCGAGGCCAACCGCTGCCTGATGTGTTGGGATGCCCCTTGCACCCGGGCGTGCCCGACTCATATCGACGTGCCCGGCTTCATCAAGAAGATCGCCTCCGGCGACGACCTCGGATCGGCGCACACCATCCTCAGCGCCAACATCTTGGGGTCATCGTGCGCCCGGGTCTGCCCTACCGAAGTGCTGTGCGAGGGCGCGTGTGTGCTCAACGATCTTCACTTCCGCCCCATACAGATCGGACGGCTCCAGGGTTACTCAACAGACCCGTTCGTTCTCGGTGGCCAACAAATCTTCACCAAGGGCAACCCCACCGGTCATCGGGTAGCCGTCATCGGTGCCGGCCCGGCCGGCCTGAGTTGCGCCGCCGAGTTGGCTCAACGCGGCCACGACGTGGTCGTGCTCGACGCCGCCGAGACACCTGGCGGCCTCAACACCCACGGCGTTGCGAACTACAAGCTCACGGCAAACACATCGCTGGCAGAGGTCGAGTGGGTGGCCGGACTTGGAGTGGAGATTCAGTCGGGCATCACTGTGGGCGGCGACGGGGCGGTCGACGGCCTCTTGAGGGACTATGACGCGGTGTTCGTTGGGGTGGGCCTCGGCGAAATCGCTCCCCTTGGCATCCCGGGCGAGAACCTCCCCGGGTCGGAAGATGCCCTTCAGTTCATCAAGGCGCTCAAGAGCGGCCCCCGCGCCGAGATGTCCCTCGAAGGAGAGCGGGTTGCCGTGATCGGCGGAGGCAACACTGCTATCGATGCCGTTACACAGTCGGCGAGGCTCGGGGCCGACAAGGTCTATCTGGTCTACCGGCGGGGACGAGAGCAGATGCGCGCCTACGACCACGAGATCGAGAAAGCCAAGGGGGACGGCGCCGAGATCATCCTCTGGGCCGCCCCGGCAGCTATTTCGGGGACCGACGCTGTCACCGGCCTGACGTGCCGCCGCACGAAATTGGTCGACGGAAGGGTCGAGGTGATCGACGGCACCGACTTCGAGCTAGACGTGACCCGGGTGTTCCGGGCCACCGGCCAAGAAAAGCGACAGAGCTTCCTGGCCGAGATCCCCCAAGTCGAACTGGACTCCGGGGGCCGGGTAGCCGTCGATGGGGGATTCAGAACGGGTAACCCGAGGGTGTGGGCAGGGGGAGATTGCGTCAACGGCGGCAAGGAAGTCGTCAACGCGGTGGCGCACGGCAAGCAGGCAGCAATCGACATCGACACGACACTCCGCTCGGCGAACGGGAGGTAACGCATGGCCGACCTCAGTGTGAACATGGCAGGGATAGCGGCACCCAATCCGTTCTGGCTGGCATCCGCACCGCCCACCAACACGGGGGACCAGATCGCCCGCGCCTTCGATGCCGGGTGGGGCGGCGCGGTGTGGAAGACCCTCGGCGAGCCCATCGAGAACACCTGGTCGCGCTACAGCGCCGTCGATCTCGATGGGCAGCGGATGATGGGCCTCAACAACATCGAGCTGATCACCGATCGACCGCTCGATGTGAACCTCGCCGAGGTGGCGGCGGTCAAGAAGCGCTACCCAAAGCACGCCGTGGTGGTGAGCCTCATGGTCGAGTCAAAGCAGGAGGCATGGCACGAGATCGTCAAGCAAACCGAGGCCGCCGGTGCCGACGGCCTGGAGCTGAACTTCGGCTGCCCGCATGGCATGTCCGAGCGCGGGATGGGCAGCGCCATCGGCCAGGTGCCGGAGTACTGCGGCCAGATCACAGAGTGGGTAAAGGAGGTGGCCGAAACGCCGGTGCTCGTGAAGCTCACTCCCAACGTCACCGACATTCGCTACATCGCCCGGGCCGCCAAAGAAGGCGGCGCCGACGGTGTCAGTCTGATCAACACCATCAACAGCGTCACCAGCGTCGACCTCGACACGTTCACCCCCCGCCCCGTCGTGGGCGAGATGTCCAGCCACGGCGGCTATTGCGGGCCGGCGGTGAAGCCGATTGCCCTGAACATGGTGTCGTCCATCGCCGGTGACCCCGACACGGCCGGCCTCCCCATCAGCGGCATCGGCGGCATCACCACCTGGCGCGACGTTGCTGAGTTCCTGCTGCTGGGGGCCACCACTATTCAGGTGGCGACCGCCGTCATGCACTACGGGTTCCGCCTGGTCGAGGGGATGATCGATGGCTTGAGCAACTACCTCGACGCCAAGGGCATGGCCAGCGTCAACGATCTGGTCGGCCTCAGTGTCGACCGTCTCACACAATGGCAGCACCTCGACCTGAACTACATCATCAAGGCCAGCGTCGATCAGGACCTGTGCATCGGATGCGGGATGTGCTACATCGCCTGCAACGACGGCGCCCACCAAGCCATCGGCGCCGAACGCTCCGAAGAGGGACGTACTCGGGTATGGATCAAGGAAGATGATTGCGTTGGCTGCAACCTGTGCCACCTCGTTTGCCCGGTGCCAGGCTGCATCACCATGGTCGAGCAATCCAACGGCTACTCACCGCTCACCTGGGCCGAGTACCAGGCCGGCGACGACCCCACCGCGCTGGCCCCTCGACCGAAACATGGGTTGACGATCAGCTGAGCTGCGAGGGGACTAGCCGCTCGCTACTGGCTCCCAGCCAAGCTTCAGTCGAGGGCGGCACCGCGGCTCAGGCGCAACAATTGATCCCAACCCACCCGTGACCCAGTGTGCAACAAAGTGAACTCATACACCCGCCCGGCGATTCGAATCAGCACCAACACCCCAACCACCAACAGCCCAAGCGAAAGCGCAATCTCCCACGGAGCGATGGCGTCACGGGCAACCCGCACCGGCAACAGCATGGGGGCGGTGAGTGGAACCAATGTCAGCACCTTCGCCAGGGCGGATTCGGCATCCCCGACCAAGGCGCCGTTGGCCGCGAGGAACCCACCCAGAATCGGAATGAAGACGGGCACGATGACCTGCGAAGCATCTTCTTGTCGAGATACCAGCGAACCCAGGAGCGCGAACAACGTGTTGTAGACGGCCAACGCACCGAGGGTGGACACCACAAGGATGGGCATGAAGCGCCACACCGAGGCGGGTATGTCGAGGGCACTGGTGAGCAGCAACGCTGCCGTCAGACCTCCAACCACCACCAAGAGCTGCCCCGCCCCCAACGCGCCAAGCCCTAGAACCTTTCCCAGCAGCAGGGTCCGCGGACGGATATGACCAAGAAGGACCTCGATGACCCGCGTGGACTTCTCTTCGACCACGCTCATCATGGTCAGCTGCCCGAACAGTATTGGAATGTTGAGTGCGAGCATGAGACCCAAGAAGGCCACACCTTCGACCACCCCGTCGGACTCGCGGAGCTCGTCCGCGAAACGTTCCTCAACCTGCAGCGGTGTGAGCAATTGGGCGATATCGCCTTCGCCCAAACCCAGCACCCGACCCCTCACCAAGACCTCTTGCTGCTGCAGCGCCGTGTAGATCACACCGGCGATCTCGAAGTCCGTCTCCCGATCCCAAACCAAGGTGGGTCCAGTGTCGAGCGCAACGTCGATGTCGCCATCGGAGAGCGCCTGGTCCACCTCGGCCGGCGGCACCCCCGTGTAGTCCTGAAACGTCAAGTCCAGATTGCCCTCGGCGAATGCGACGATCTGTTGGCGGGTGGTCTCGTCCACATCCACCAGGCCAACGGTGACCTGGCGCAGGTCATCCCCACTATTCGGCCAGAGGGCGCTCACTATCGGACCGATGATGGCCGCGGCCACCAAGATCCCAGTGATGACACGAAACGATTTGGTACGGGCGCGAGTACGGATCTCCCGGTCCGCCACCTCTTTCACCAGGGTCCAACTCACGAGCCCACCAATTCCAGAAACACCGCGGCCAGGTCCGGCGGCTCGTAACTGACAGCCGCCAATGTGCCCGCAGAAGATGCCTGGGCGATGAGCGCCGCGGCATCGCTCTCAGCCGGCACCACGAATCGGGACACTCCCGGCGGAGCATCTTGAGCCTCACCGTCTGGTGGGCTCCACGTGGGCACGGGTCCGGCCCACTGAATCTCTAGTCGCCTATGGGTTGAGCGGTTCCGCAGCTCGGTGACCGTGCCCGTGGCCTGGGTTTCGCCCCCGGCAACGATGGTGACATGCTCGGCCAGATCCTGCACCAGGTCCAGCTGATGGCTGGAGAAGACCACGCTCGCACCCCTCTCCACCTGTTCGGCCATGACGTCGGAGAGCGTGGACACGGCTACCGGGTCCAGCCCAGCGAACGGCTCATCCAAGATCATCAGCTCCGGTTCGTGGACCAACGCCACCGCCAGCTGCACCCGTTGTTGATTACCTGTGGACAACTCCTGAATGGGGTCGTTACCGCGCTCCGATAGCCCCACCCGCTCAGCCCAATCGTTGGCGCGGCGATCTGCCGTTTCTCGATCAAGCCCAGCCAACCGCCCGATGTAGGCGATGTGCTCGTGCACCTTCATACCGGGATAGAGGCCACGTTCCTGAGGCATGTAACCGATGTGGTGGCGGTCCTCGTCGGTTATGGCGCTGCCATCCCACGTCACAGAACCGGCATCCATCGCCACCAGGCCCAGGATCCCTCTCATAGTGGTGGTCTTGCCAGCACCATTCGGACCTAGGAACCCCACCATTTGTCGGCGCGGTACCTCGAGATCGACACCGCGCAGAGCAACGATGTCGCCAAACTGCTTATGCAGTCCCTCAACTCGCAGCCCCTCCATGGGCCCAAGCTAGAGGAAACGACCTAGCAGCGTCCGCCCGATGCTGGCCTGCACAAGTTACAAGGCCTCCAGCTGCTGCCCGCAGCTCGATTGCTTGAAAGCGTATGTCGCTATTCCAAGGGCCATCCAGGGGTTCGATTCGCGCCTGGCGCCTCCTTGCGGCAGAATGTGGTTAGCCACATTTTGGGGAGGCGGAATCATCGGGGAACGCGGGCGCTCTCGATTGAACAAAGCGCAAATACTCGGGCGAGGGGGCACAAGGACGAGCGGAGTGACGCGCCACCTTGACGGACAACCGGCCTCTCCGTTGGAGCCGGGCACAGCGCAGGACACCGCCGGCAATGTCTCGGTGGGAGTCGTGCTAGCAGCGGGTCGGTCGCAGCGCCTGCGAGCGGTGACCGGCCATTCCAAGGCCCTCTTGCAGCTGGGGGGAATATCGCTGGTGGAGCGGGCCGTGCGAACGCTGCGCAAGGCAGGTGTCGATCGAGTGATCGTGGTGGTTGGGAATGAGGCCGATCTGGTATCTGCCCGACTTGCCGAAGCCAATGTCGAGATTGTCCTTGCCCAAGAATGGGAGGCCGGCAATGGTGCATCGTTGGCCGCCGCCAACCACCTCATCGGGGGGGAAGATCGTTTCGTTCTCATGTGCGGAGACCACATCTTCGCCGACGGAGCACTTGACGAAGTGTTGCGATCCCCGGAGGCGGCGGTTCTCGTCGACTCCTCGCCCGACCCGGCGGCTTGGGGAGAGGGGACGCGGGTGCGCATCGAGGACGGCCAAGCAGTCGTGTTCGCCAAGACCGTTGAGGCTCCAGCCATCGATTGCGGCGTCTTCGTGCTGTCGCCCGCCATCTTCGCCGCCCAGCAGACTGCAGCCCGCGAAGGCGACTATTCGCTGGCTGGAGCGGTGACACACCTCGCCGTCGACATCCCTGTCAAAGCTGTAGAGCTGAGGTCAGATTCATGGTGGCAAGACGTCGACACTCCTCAAGATCTCAAAGCGGCTCGCGCCTTGGTGCGCAGGTCGTTGGGCAAGAACACCGATGGTCCGGTCTCGCGATACCTCAACCGGCCCATCTCCACCAGGATCACAATGCTGGCAGCCCCATTTCGGGTGCCGCCCAACGCCTTTTCTCTACTCACGCTGCTTGTCGGCATGTGGGCTGCCTGGTCGGTGGCGGCCGGACAGGCGCTGTTGGGCGGAGCCCTCATCCATGCTGCCTCCGTGCTCGACGGGTCCGACGGAGAAACGGCTCGGCTACGAGGGACCGCGACGCGGCGGGGTGCCCTTGTCGACGCGTTCGTCGATCGTGCCACCGACGGAGCGATCCTGGCTGGGCTGTGGCTGTGGGCATTCGACGTAGCCTCGATCGGCATCCGCCTCGGCGTGCTCGCTGTCATCGGTCTCGCATTCGGCGTCATCGCCACTCGGTTGATGGCACCCCTGGCCAGGTTCGAGATCCCGAGGAAGGAAGAACCTCGCTTCAACGCCATGGCGGGCGGGCGGGACGCCCGCATGCTGATACTCGCGATCGGAGCGATCGCCGGGCTGCCACTACTCGCCTTCTTAGCGGCGGTGGTCACCTACGCGGCAAAGGCAGGTTGGCGGGTCTTTCACGTCATCGGCCATCGTGCCCACCAAGTTGGGCACTCGGTCGACGGCGTAACCGCGCCAAGCGCCGTCCCTCTGGCAAGGAAACGTTTGGCGGCATCGCCGCGTGCCACGCGGTTCCAGCTGGTGCGATTCCTATTGGTTCCGTTAGTCGTTGTGGTGGCTTTCGGATTCGTGTTGCCCCGCTATGTCGATCTTCACGACGTCTGGGCGCTGATCGGATCACTGTCGTGGGAGGCGAAACTGCTGCTGTTGTTGCTCACCGCATGGAACATCGCCACCTACTGGCCGCTACGAGTGCTTTCCATGCCCGGTCTGTCGCTCAAGCAGGCCGCAGTTGTTGACCAGTCGTCGACTGCGGTCGCCCTGACCGTTCCCGCCGGTGGCGCCCTGGCCGTCGGAGTCTCCTATGCCATGTACGCATCGTGGGGATTCGGCCCTGCCGCTATCGCCAGCTCCACCCTGGCCACGTTCGTCGTGGGAACTCTGGTGAAGCTGATCCTCCCTGCGGTTGCGCTGGTTGCTCTCCTCATGCAGGGTGAGCAGGTCACCGGCCTTGTCAGCGCCACCCTGATCGGCGCCGTGGCTCTTGCCGGGGCTGTAGCAGTGTTGGCTGCCCTCCTATGGCGAGAAGGTGCCGCCCGCCGCATCGGCATTATGGTCCAGCGGGCTGCGAACCTGTTCCGAAGATGGGCCGGCCGTACCCCGCACAAAGCGTGGGGGGAGTACGCCGTCTCTTTCCGATCCAGCCTGAGCGGTCTGTTACGTCAGCGGGGGTTGGCGTTATCTGCTGCGGCTCTTATCAGCCAGTTGTCGATCTTCGCGGTCATGGTGGCGGTGATGCGGTTCGCCGGAATCACCGCCAACGAAGTGGGCTGGGCCGAGGCACTCGCCGTCTTCGCCTCCGTCAGACTCGCATCGTCGGTGCCCATACTTCCCGGCAATGTCGGCTTGGCCGAGTTCGGATACATCGGCGGGCTGGTACTCGCCGGAGGCAACATCACCGAAGCCGTCGCCGTCGTTTTGCTGTTCCGCTTCCTCACCTTCTTCGTTCAGATACCCATCGGAGGAATAACGTTCCTCATGTGGCGCCGCAACACCCCGCTGAAAACGATGGAACCCAGCGCCGCATAACACGACCACGATGAATTGATGGCATCGCTCTGGGCATTTCTGCGCCTCAGCAGACCTCATTTTCTGGTTGGCGGCGCTCTCATGTTCGCGGTCGGAGCCGCGTCGGCAGATGGCATCAACGGCGCTGGCTACGCGCTGGCCCAATTGATGGTTAGCGCTGCCCAGGTCACCGCCCATTACCTCAACGAGTACGCCGACGTCGAGGCAGATCGATTGATCACACACCGCACGTTCTTCTCTGGCGGTAGCGGCGTCTTGCCGAGCGGAGAACTCGACACCGCAGTGGCACTACGGGCAGCGTGGATCAGCACCGGTGTGACCATCGCAGCGTCGGTGGCTCTGGCAACTCAAAGCCTGCCCGCGGCATCGATCGCCATACCTGCGTTGGTAATCGCGTGGTCGTACTCATTGCCTCCCGTGAGATTGGTCGGAACCGGATGGGGAGAGCTGGCAACGTCATTGTTGGTCGCCGGTGCGGTACCGATGGTCGGCCTGCTCTCCCAGGGGTCCCCGCCCACGGCGTCGCTGTGGTGGTCCATGGCGATTCTGGTTCCGATCCACTTCGCCATGATGTTGGTATTCGAACTGCCCGACCTCGAGACCGATACCCAAGCAGGAAAGCGGGTGCTGGCGGTGCGAATCGGTCGAGTTCTGGCCGCCAGGGTGATCCTCATCCTCCAGGTGAGTGCCGTTGTGGTCGCAGCGGTTGGCGGATGGGTCGAAGGATTACCGAGTGGTGTCGCCTGGTGGACCGCGGCGTCCATCGCGCCAGGGGTGGCGACCGTGGCGGCAAGGGATCATGTCGGTAATGGCCTCATGACAGCCTCGGCCGTGGCAACTTTGGTACTGGCGGCGGTCGGCCTGCTGGTCTGGCTCAACGGCTGACCCAACAGACGCCGCCTAAGGAAGCCCAGTTTCGACGGCCTGAGCCAACTCCCGCATGTCTGTTTCGAAGGTGGCGGTGTCGTCAACCCCCAAGGTGTCAGCGTTCAACGTGACGGTGAGTCCATCTTGCAGCCATTGGATCTGCACCCCGAGAAACCCCGTCTCGACCAAGATGTCGCCACCATCGCCCAGGTCGATCGTCTCCGAGCCCTCCTGTTGGCCGACGGCTCCGAAGAACTCATCACCCTCGAACACAGAGATCGTTAGCAG
>JAOTWH010000230.1 GCA_029863035.1 Acidimicrobiia bacterium
CGATATCGAGGCGTCCAACGGCATCATCCACGTCATTGACGCTGTTCTCATTCCAGGCGCCGACGAGGCGATGGAGGACGAGGAGCCTGCCGAAGAGGCCGCAATGGACATCGTCGACACGGCAGTAGCCGCCGGGGATTTCACAACTCTGGTGGCCGCCATCCAGGCTGCTGGCTTGGTTGACACGCTGAAGGGCGAAGGGCCGTTCACGGTATTCGCTCCAACCGACGCTGCGTTCGCCGCGTTGCCCGAGGGCACGGTCGAGGCCCTGTTGGAGGACATCCCGGCGTTGACCGACATCCTTCTCTACCACGTTGTAGCAGGGGCGGTTCCCGCCGCGGACGTTGTGGGGCTGTCCTCAGCCACAACGGTTCAGGGAAGCGACGTAACCATCACAGTCGAGGGTGACAGTGTCATGCTCAACGATGCAACCGTCACCGCCACCGATATCGAGACCTCGAACGGCATCATCCACGTGATCGATGCCGTCCTCATCCCGTAGCTCAGTCCTCCTCCGAGCAACGGTCAGAACGTCGAAGGAGCCGGATCCGCACCGGCTCCTTCGACGTTCGCTTTCACTTGTATCGTCGGGTCAGCCCCACCACTCACCGCCAAGGAGCAGCAGATGCCGCGTCTGAAGGAACAGATAACAGTCTCCCGAGACCAAGATGAGGCGTTCGCCTACACGGCCGACTTCGCCAACATCGAGCAGTGGGATCCGGGAGTTGCCAGGTCGTCCCGCACCTCGGGTGGTCCGCTGGGTGTAGGCAGCAGCTTCGACCTTTTGGTCAAGTTCGGGTCTCGCACGCTGCCGATGACCTATCGAATCACCGAGTACGAACCATCCAGTCGCGTGGTGCTGGAAGGAGTGGGGGACAAGATCCAGGCCGTTGACGAGATCACATTTGCGTCGACCGACGTCGGCACTGCTATCACCTACATCGCTGATCTCAACTTCGGTGGCGTAATGAGGTGGGTCGCGCCCTTGTTGCGCCCCATGCTTGACAGGGTCGGGAAGAAGGCAGTCGCTGGCCTGGCCGCGGCCCTCGACAGTTAAAGGGCTTCGGCCAGGTCGAGGGCGAAGTTAGCCCTGCACCCAGAGAGCGACGGCGTCGTTGGATGAGCTGATGACTCCACCGGCCTCTTCCTCGGTGAGCGCCAAGCCACTGAGTTGGGCATCAACATTGAATGGAGCCGTCCCCGGCCGGTTGCCGAGAATCCCGGCGGAGATGACTTGATCATCCACGATCGCCCACAGCTGGTATGTCCTATCTGAAGGCAGAGGTGGCAAGTCCCCGGCGAAGATGTAGCCGACGCCGTCGGCCGACAGCACCACTTGTGCCGTCACGTCTCCCTCCAGGGTGACCAACTGCGAGGTGCTGGCATCCCGGGCTGCCGCTGCGGCCTGGTCAATTGACGGGTCTCTTTCCAGCACTACCTGAGAAAAGACAACCCCAATGGCCACAGCGGCCGCGATGGATAAGCCCGCCACGGCCCGTGATATCCAGGTCCGCCGCTGCTCGAGCTTGGTGACCTGCATGACTTCGTTCTCCGGAAGCGATTGGCGGATTCGAGTCCACAGGTGCGCTGGTGGTTCAGGCAAGTGGCTTGGAAGTGTGGATGCGGCCAACGCCGCTGCGACCTGTCGATGCTCTTCCAGCTGACGCGTCAGGCGTGGATCCAACCGAAGCGCCTCTTCGACCTCAGTCCGCTCGTCGGCTGAGAGGGCATCGACCGCATAGGCAGCGATGAGATCTTCTATTGAGCGTTCGTTACTCATCTGTCATACCTTTTCGATCAGCCCGGCCTCGTCGAGAGCGGCCCGCAGTTTTTCTAGTCCAGAGCGAATCCTGCTCTTAACAGTGCCCTCGGGCGTGTTGAGCTGTATCGCAACGTCGCGGTATGTGCTACCGCCGAAGTAAGCAAGTTCGATAGGCCTACGCTCGCTTTCGTCCAATTCGGCCAAGGCGTCGCGTACCGCGCCGCTCTCGACGATTGCCTCTACCTCTTCTTCGACACCGATCACCATCTTGGATGACCGCGAAGCGTCGCCCTTTTCACGCCGTCGGCGCGCCTCTTCGGACCGAATGAGGTCGACGCTTCTTCCATGAGTGTCGGCCAGAAGGAAAGCGCGCAGCGATCCCCTGCCGGCGTCAAAGCGTTCGGGCCGATTCCACAGTCGCAGGAAGATTTCTTGGGTCACGTCCTCTGCCAGCGCGGGACTCCTGACCATCTTGCGAGCGAAGCCGAGCACTGCCGCACCGTGGCGCTGGTATAGCTCGCTGAGGGCGCCTTGGTCCGAGCGCGCGACGGCCACAACCAAGGTGGCGTCGGACATCTGGTGTTCTCGGTCGGCCATAGTCCGGTTGATAGCAGCTTCGGTTGGTCTATGCGTTCGCGCCATACTTGGCTGTGGCGGGGGCACGTAATGCCACAAGGTGATATTGGCTGTCACGACATACTTCAGACTTAGCCCGGAGGGCACGGGTTCAAATCCCGCCCCACCCGCTCCTAACCTCGTAACCGATGATCCTGCTGCACCCTCACCACCTCGAGCGCCACTATCCCGATGAGCGGTCTCGGGAGGTCATGGAGAAAACCGTGGCGTTCTTCGACGCCAACGGCTCCAGGTACTACATCGGCAACGGCAGCCAGGCCGCCTGATGAGGATCGCTGTCGCCGGAGCAACTGGATACATCGGGAGCAGGCTTGTTCCCCAGTTGCTCGATGCGGGGCACGAGGTCGTGTGCCTGGCGCGAACTCCCGGCAAGCTCGACTACCGGTCATGGCGCGACGCCGTCGAACTGCGCCAGTGTGACGTCCTCGACGCCGACCAAGTGGCCGCAGCTCTCGAGGGGACCGACGCGGCCTACTACCTCGTGCACTCGATGGGGTCCGGCGGTGACTTTGCTGCTGCCGATCGAACCGCCGCCGCCAACTTCGCCGACGCCGCA
>JAOTWH010000231.1 GCA_029863035.1 Acidimicrobiia bacterium
CGTCGTGCAGCTCGAGCGGAATCTGATAGATGTTGTGGGTATCCGGCGCACTTATCACGGCATCGTGGTCAACGTCGCAGAAGAGGCTGATCTTGCGAACCACCGCTTCATCGATCGGCCTGTCAGATCGCAAAACGATGGCGTCCGGCTGAATGCCGCGACTCCTCAGCTCTGCCACCGAGTGCTGGGTCGGCTTCGTCTTCAACTCTTCGCTCGGCCCGATGAATGGAACCAGTGTGACGTGCACGTAGAACGTGTTCTTGCGGCCAACGTCCTTGCGGAGCTGACGAATCGCCTCAAGGAACGGGAGGATCTCGATGTCGCCAACTGTGCCGCCGACCTCGGTGATGACGACGTCAACGTCGTCTTTGTCTCCCAGTTTTCGAACGCGAGCCTTGATCTCGTTGGTGATATGGGGAATCACTTGAACCGTGTCGCCCAGGTAATCGCCCCGGCGCTCTTTCTGGATTACGGCCTGATACACCGACCCTGTGGTTACGTTCGAGTCGCGATGCAGGTTCTCCCCCGTGAATCGCTCGTAATGGCCGAGGTCTAGGTCGGTTTCCCCACCATCTTCGGTGACGTACACCTCACCGTGCTGGAACGGGTTCATCGTTCCCGGATCCACATTGATGTAGGGATCGAGCTTTTGGTTCACCACCCGCAGGCCGCGGGCTTTGAGAAGTCGTCCGAGAGATGATGCAGTGATGCCTTTTCCGAGGCTTGAGGTGACGCCACCAGTTACGAACACGTACTTCGCCAAACGGACTCCCTGAACTGAGGCATCGTAGCAGCGGCCCTGCTCCAGCCAGCGGACCTCAGTCCTCGATGTGGAACTTGTTGCGCAGCGTCGCGGCGAATCCAGCCGGGAACACCCGAAGGAAGCGCGCCACGGTTTCACCCCGAGTCACCACAAGCTCCGAACCCGGACTGAGAACCGCGCATTCGCGGCCATCGACGTTGACCCTTGCGGAGCGGTGTCCCGACACCTCAAATCGGATAGTCGTATCGGCGGGTAAAACCACGGGTCTGGAGAAAAGGTTGTGGGCGGCAACGGCGGTGAGCACCAAGGCGTCGAGGCCGGATGGCACGATCGGCCCGCCCGCCGAGAAGGCGTATGCGGTTGATCCGGTCGGTGTTGCCACGATCACTCCATCGGCGCGGTAGGTAACCAAGCGCTCGCCGTCGATATCCACCTGAAGCCGCACTGCATGCTGACTTTCGATTTTCTCCAAAACGATGTCGTTGACTCCTGTCAACACGCCACCGCTCCACTTGGCTGTAACCGTTAGCCGCTCTTCGATCGATGTCTCCCCGGCGGCGATCCTTTCCACCGCTTCCACTATCCGCTCAGGTGGAACCGCGGCCATGTAGCCAACGTGGCCCATGTTGACGCCGGCGACGGCGAGGCCGAGCGGCATTGCCTGCTTGAGCGCCTCGAGCATGGTGCCGTCGCCACCTACGGCGATTACGCCGTCGAGGTCTGCCGACAGCTCGTCGACCACTTCAATACTGTGGAGCGCGGCCTGGGCTCGCAGTTGTTCGGCCAACTCCTTGGCCTCAGATCTATCGGGATGCACCACCATGGCCAGTTTCATGCGTCCACCACCGACTCGAGGCCTGACTGCGCCACCAGCGACGATCCCTTGCGGACATGGATCAAGAACTCACGATTGCCCTTCGTGCCAGTGATGGGCGACGGGCAAACGCCAATTGTGCCCAGACCGGCGTCCGCCAAACCTGTGGTGACATCGCGCAGCGCTTGGAGGTGCAGTGCGGGCGATGCCACGATGCCGCCCGGGCCGACCATCTCTCGCCCAACTTCGAATTGAGGTTTCACCAGAAGAAAGTAGTGGGTTTCATCGCTCCCGACCGCGTTCAACGCAGCCGCAACCGTCCGCAGCGAGATGAACGACAGGTCGGCCACCACCACATCGAACGGGGCACCAAGCTCGCCGGGATCGGCGTGCCGGAAATTGGTTCGCTCTATGACGATCACTCGCTCGTCGGAGCGGAGCTTCCAATCGATCTGGCCGTAGCCCACGTCCACTGCGGTAACGGAGGCTGCCCCCCGCTGCAACAGACAGTCTGTGAAGCCTCCTGTCGACGCACCGACATCGATGGCGCGGAGCCCCTCTACCGACACTTCGAATCGCTCCAGCGCCTCCTGAAGCTTCAGGCCGCCGCGCGAAACGAACGGTGGCGGGTCTTCCATGGCCAGACCAACGGCATCGTCCACCATCGAGGAAGCCTTCGGCTGGGGCATGCCGGTCACCCGGACGCGGCCATCGGCCAATGCCTGCTGCGCAGCATTGCGACTAGCGGCGAGGCCGCGTCGAACCAGCTCCTGGTCGAGCCTTCGTTTGGTCAGTGCTCGTCCTCGGTCTCAGAGGGGTCATTGGGCTCAGCATCGGCCTGGGCGGCGCCTGACTCGGCCTCGGTGGAGGGGTCGGATCCCTCCGCCTCGGTCGATTCGGTTCCGTCCAGTTCGGTGGCCAACTCATCGGCGACGCGGTCTGCCACATCGGGACTGTCGGCCGGGTCAACGTTCTTCAGCTGGGAGATCAGATCGTCTGTGGGCGTATCATCCATATGGGCCATTATCGTCCAAACCTTCCGTGATACCGCTACGCGATGTGAATCCGACAGGGATCGCTCCTGTGCTCACGTTGGCGTTGATCGCGATCAATGCCTTCGTCTTCTTCGCCGTGCAACCCCAAGAGGCCACCGAGGTCGATCGGTTCGCCTACGAGTACGCCGCCATCGCCTGCGAATTGACCACCGGGGTTCCGCTCGACGCCACTGAAGTCAAAACGGAGACCTGCGCAGACGGGCCAACCAGCGCCGACGAGGTGTTCCCCGACAAGAACGTCTACCTGGCGGTCATCACCTCGATGTTCCTCCACGGCGGCTTGCTCCACGTTCTTGGCAACATGTGGTTCCTGTGGA
>JAOTWH010000232.1 GCA_029863035.1 Acidimicrobiia bacterium
TGGCCGCCACTCGACAAACCATTTCCCAACGGCTGGGCCGTCAGTCCGATGACCTGTGGGGGCTCGTTCTGGTGGTCAGCGGAGCATTGCTTGCTCTCGGGTATTTCAACTTGGCGGGTCCGGTGGGCCGTGTCGCCGAGTCTGGTCTGCAGCTCCTGTTCGGCGTGTGGGGTTATCTGGTTCCCGTCGGCCTGTTCATCGTTGGCATTGGTCTCATCGTTCGTCCCCCAAGACAGGATCACGGGCGGTTGGCCGTTGGCATCGCGATCGCCTTTCTCGGCTCCCTCGCGCTATTCCATCTCATGACCGGAACGGTGTCGCTTGCCAGAGACATCGATCTGGTGCGTGACCGGGGAGGCGCGGTGGGCTCACTCATCGCTTTCCCGTTGCGGCGAGTCGTTGGGTTCTGGGGAGCTTTCGTCATCCTGGCGGCTTTCACTGGCCTGGGTGTCCTGGTCATTACCAAGACGACGCTGCGCGACGTTGGGTTGACGCTCGCCGCCGTCGGGCGCCGGGTGAGCTCGTGGGCATCTCAAACGACTGTTTCCGTGTCGGACGCCAGGAAGACCAAGAAGGTCTTGGCCGCTCCGCGCCTGTCGGGACCACCCAAGCGCACCGAGAAAGCCTCACGGCCTACGCCCAAAGCTCCGGCCAAGCCCAAGACGGATCCCGTCCACGCTCCGCCGGTTGTCGCACCCGGCGGCGGCTACAAGCTGCCTCCGCTCGATCTGTTGATCAGCGGCACTCCCGACGCTGGTCACGACAGGCGCGCACTAGAGGAGACCGGTCGGGAGCTCGAGATGACGCTGGGTCAACACGGGGTACAAGCTCGCTTGGTACGAATCGTGCCGGGGCCCACGGTGACTCGATACGAGATAGAGCTGGCGCCTGGAGTCAAGGTGTCTCGGGTAACCAGCCTGTCCCACGACATCGCATACGCGTTGGCGGCTGCCGAAGTGAGGGTGCTGGCGCCTATCCCCGGCAAGAGCGCGGTTGGCGTCGAAGTCCCGAACCGTCACCGCAGGATGATCCATCTGGCCGATGTCCTCCGATCGGACGAGGCTGCCGCAGCTATTCATCCTCTTCAGGTTGGCCTGGGGATGGATATTGCAGGCACGGCCAATCTGTTGAACCTGGCAGACCTCCCTCATGTGCTGATCGCCGGCGCCACCGGCGCCGGGAAGTCGTCGTGCATCAACGCCATCGTCACTTCGCTGCTGATGCGTACCAGTCCAGAAGAGGTGAGACTGATCCTCGTCGACCCCAAGCGGGTCGAGTTAGGCCAATACAACGACGTTCCCCATCTGATGACGCGCGTCATCACGAACCCCAAGAAGGCTGCCGACGCGCTGCAGTGGACGGTTGGCGAGATGGAGCGTCGCTACGAACTGGTGGCCGACGCGGGTGTGCGCGACATAGTGGGCTATCGGGAGAAGTTCGACGCCGACATGCTCGAAGACGATCGCTTCGATCGCTTTCCATACCTCGTCGTTGTGGTGGACGAGTTGAACGACCTCATGATGGTGGCCGGACGCGCCGTTGAGGATGCCGTGGTGCGCATCGCCCAGATGGCGCGCGCAGTGGGCATCCACCTGGTTCTCGCCACCCAGCGGCCGTCGGTGGACGTCATCACCGGCGTCATCAAGGCCAACATCCCCTCACGCCTCGCCTTCTCGGTGGCATCGCAGGCGGACAGCCGGGTCATCATCGATCAGGGCGGCGCCGAGAAGTTGATAGGGCTCGGCGACATGCTCGTGGTAACCGCGGTGAACCCCAAGCCGGAGCGCATCCAGGGTGCTTGGGTCTCAGAAGAAGAGATCCATGCGGTGGTCGATTGGGTCAAGGAGCAGCGCAAGACCCAGTACAACGATGAGGCTGTCTTCCAGGTCGCCGAGAAGAAGGCGCAAGATCACGAGGAATTCGACGGTGAGGACCCGGTTGTGATCCGGGAGGCCATCGAAGTCATCGTCCGCTCCCAGCTTGGCTCAACATCGATGCTGCAACGCAAGCTTCGTATCGGCTTCGCCAGGGCCGGGCGCGTCATGGACATTCTGGAGCGACGTGGGATCGTCGGCCCGGGCCAGGGATCGAAGGCCCGCGAGGTCTTGCTCACTGTCGAGGAGCTTGACGAGATGCTCGAGGGCGCAGAGAACTGACGGGTGGCGCCGGCGCAGGGCCAGGGCGCCGGCGCGTACACTCGGAAGTTCGATGGCCGAACTCGACTCACCACCCACAGCAGCACCAGTTGTGCGCTTCGACGACTTGGTGGCCGGGTCCGCCTTCGGCTTCGGTGGGTGGATAGGGACCCTCGCAACATCGTCGATTTCAGAGGTTCCCGCCGTGCTGCAAGCAGCCGAGGCCGCCGCGGCCGGAGGACTGTGGGCGGCTGGCTTTGTCTCCTACGAGGCGGCACCCGCATTCGACTCTGCTCTGGCAGCCGCAGAACCGAGCGACGACGTGCCCTTGGCGTGGTTCGCATTGTTCACCGATCGCATTCCGTTCGAGCTGGTGCAACCCCGTCGCCAGAGGCCGGCACCATACGGAGTGTCGGCGTGGAGCTCTTCGATAAGTCAGGAGCGGTTCGAGCTCGATGTCGGCCGGATCAGAGACCTCATCGCCAAGGGAGACACCTATCAGGTGAATCACACCATGCGCCTGGGGGCGTCTTTCAGCGGGGACGCCTTCGAGTTCTACCGGGACCTGGCTCTTGCTCAGCACGGTGCTTACGCCGCCTACCTCGACGTAGGTCGGTTTCAGGTGGCGAGTGCGTCTCCTGAGCTCTTCTACGCCAGGTCGGGTCGATCCATAATCACCAAGCCGATGAAGGGAACCGTCCGCCGTGGGCGTTGGCCCGAAGAAGATCGCAATCTGCACCAGTGGCTCGACGCCTCCGAGAAAGATCGAGCCGAGAATCTGATGATCGTCGACCTGCTTCGAAACGATCTGGG
>JAOTWH010000233.1 GCA_029863035.1 Acidimicrobiia bacterium
GATAGGAGCCAACGCCATAGTTGGTGCCGGTTTGCCCATCGCAGTTGGGGCAGCGATGGCGTTCAAGATCCAGAAGAAGCCTGGAGTGGCCCTCACCTTTTTCGGGGACGGCGCCACCAACATCGGCACCTTCCACGAGGCGCTCAACATGGCTTCGGTGTGGAAGGCGCCGGTCGTGTTCATCGTCGAGAACAACCTTTACGGCGAGTACACCCCGATGCGCGAGACCACGCCGCTCGATGACCTGGCTCGACGGGCCGATCCCTTCGATATGCCGGGGTTGGTGGTCGACGGCCAGGACATCGACGTCGTGTACGCCAAAGTCGGGGAGGCCATCGAGCGAGCTCGGGGTGGTGGCGGACCCAGCCTGCTCGAGATGAAGACCTATCGCTACAAGGGTCATTCCCGATCTGACCCTGCGACCTATCGCCCCGATGGCGAACTGGAGGAGTGGATGGGGCGAGATCCCATCGAGATCCTCGGTTCCCGGCTCGAGTCGGAAGGCTTGCTCTCGGCCGAGGAACGAACCGAGATCGCCGCTACCGCCCAGGTCGAGGTCGACGCAGCCGCCGACCGAGCTGCCCAAGCTCCCTACCCCGAACTGAAGGAGATCGCAAGCTATGTCTACGCAGACTGAAGCCCCCGCTGGCACCGCAGCCGCCACCGACGAGATGGCCTACCGCGACGCGATCAGCGCTGCCCTCCACGATGAGATGGCCGCCGACCCAAGCGTGGTCTTCTTCGGTGAAGACGTGGCCAACGACGGGGGCGTATTCAAGACCAACCACGGGTTGCCCGAGGCCTTCGGCCCGGAACGAGTGTTCAACACCCCGATCTGTGAGAACGGCTTCGTTGGTGTTGCCCTTGGCATGAGCCTGATGGGGCTGCGCCCGGTGGTGGAGTTCATGTTCGCCGACTTCCTCCCCACCGCGGGTGACGCCATTGTCAACCAGCTCCCGAAGTACCGATTCATGTCCGGAGGCCAATGTGCAGTGCCGGTGACCCTGCGCTCCATCTCCGGAGCAACTGGACGATTCGGCACCCAGCACTCGGCGACGGGAGAGAGCTGGTTCATGGGCCACCCCGGTCTGAGGGTGGCAACTGCCTCCTCACCCGCCTCGGCCTACAGCCTGTTGCGAGCCGCCATCCGCGACAACAATCCGACCATCATCCATGAGCACAAGGGTCTGATGGGCGCCAAGGGTGAGGTACGGCGCGGCGAGGTAGCCGAGATCGGCAAGGCAGCTGTTGAGCGAGTCGGCTCCGACGTGACCATCGTGTCCACCCTTCTCATGCAGCATCGGGCCCGTCAGGCCGGTGAGTTGCTGGCGGAGGACGGTATCAACGCCGAGTTGATCGACCTGCGCTGGATTCGACCGCTCGACGTTGACACTGTGCGAGCTTCGGTGCAGAAGACGGGCCGGCTGGTGGTGGTCGAGGAGCAGGTGCACAACGGTGGATGGGGCGCCAGCCTCATCTCGTCGCTGGCCTTGGAAGGCGCTCCGTGGACCGCCGCGCCCCGTGCCATCTCTCTGCCTAACGATCTGCTGATGCCATATAGCCCGCCGCTCGAGGATGAGATCTTGCCAACGCCGGAGCGCATCGCCGAGGCGGCCAAGGCGAGCGTGGCCGATTGACGATGGGCCGAAAAGAGCGTTCCCGTAGGTCGTGCTTGGCTGTTCCGGGATCGTCGCCGCGGATGATCGAGAAAGCCACCGGCCTGGCGGCCGACCACGTGTTCCTCGACCTGGAGGACTCCGTGACGCCCGACGCCAAGGTCGAAGCAAGGGCCACCGTGGCGAATGCCGTCACCACTCACGACTGGGGCGACCGCGTTGTGGCGGTACGGGTCAACGACATGGATTCACAGTGGGGTCCCGACGACCTGAGCGAAGTCGCGAAAAACGCCGGCCCCCGGCTCGATGTGATCATCGTTCCCAAGGTGGAGAGCGCAGCCCATCTGAATCTGGTGGACAGCATCCTCGCCGACGCCGAGAGCCAGACCGGAAGAGAGGCGGGAAGCATCGGCATCGAGGCTCAGATCGAGACGGCTGCGGGGCTCACCGCGATCGACGAGATCGCAACCGCGTCGGAGCGCATCGAGACACTCATCTTCGGACCGGGCGATATGGCTGCTTCGTTGGGTATGCCATCGCTGGCCGTTGGCGAGCTGCGTGACGACTATCCGGGGGACCACTGGCATCACATCCTGATGCAGATCCTGATCGCGGCCCGCAGCGCCGGCTTGCAGGCCATCGACGGCCCGTACGCCGCCATCGATAATCCAGACGGATATCGAGCCTCGGCAGCGAGGTCGCGATTGTTGGGCTACGACGGCAAGTGGGCGATCCATCCCACCCAGATCGATGCGGCCAACGAGGTGTATGGCGTCAGCCAGGCGGATTTCGAACGAGCGACCGACATCGTCGACGCCTATGCCGCGGCAGGAGCTGAGGGGCGGGGCGCTGTCATGTTCGGGACCGAGATGATCGACGAGGCCAGCCGCAAGATGGCCGAGGCCACTTTGGACAAAGGACGACTTCAGGGTGCCGTGGCTCGACCTGCTGACCCTGACGTTCCATTCCATGAGCGAGCCGCTTGGCGCAGCGAGCACTCTGGGGAGAATTGATGTCGCCGGGTGCTGCGTTGGTGACCGGAGCCGGGGGAGCGCTGGGCAGGGCCATCGCCGAACGCCTGGCGAGCGACGGATACCAGGTGGCCGTGGTCGATATCGACATCGATTCCGCCCAACAAACGGTGGAAGCCATCGAGGCCGCCGGCGGCACAGCATTGGCCATCGAATGTGACCTGCGCGACGAGCACCAGATCGCCGCCGCTTTCTCCAGCGCAACCAAGGCATTTGGACCGGTGCTGACGCTGGTGAACAACGCCGCCATCTTCCCCCTCAACGCGTTCGTAGACACGCCGATCGAAGA
>JAOTWH010000048.1 GCA_029863035.1 Acidimicrobiia bacterium
CCGAAGACAATCGCTGTGGAAGGAACAACATTGCTCTACTTTGCGTACACATCGCTGATCGAGCCATCGAAACTCGATGAAGTTGCGCCGGGAGCAGAATTCGCTTTCATCGCCCACCTGCCAGAGTGGGGGCTTGGCTTTCCATACAAGAATGGCGGCGGCGGCTTGCCATCAGCAGCTCCCGAACCCGGGGCAACCGTATGGGGAGCGGTGTTCGAGCTGTCGAGGCCTCAGATGAAGGCCATCGATCAAGCCGAGAAGAAGGAAGGTCGCAAGCCAGCGACCGTCGAAGTCATGGACCGGGGCGGCCGGCGCCACGACGTCACTGCTCACCTTCACGAGACCAACGGCAAGAAGTACAAGCCAGACGCGGCCTACCTGCGCTCCATGGTGCGTGGCAGTAAGCACTGGCAACTCCCCGTTGGTTGGATCGCCGGCCTAGAAGAGCACCTCAGCCGCTAACCGGCGGCTCAATGCCCAAGATCAACTGGGGTGGCGTCCTCATCGGCGCCGTGGCTGGCCTGGGAATCACTGCAGCGCTAGCCATCGTCTTGTTCGCAGCCGGCATTCGCCCCGACGACTCCACGCCCGCCCAGATGGGATTCATACTGGTGCTGTTCGCAGGTGAAACGATCGCAGGATTCGTCGGAGGCCGATTCGGAAGGCCTACCGAACCTCTCCATGGCTCCCTGTCTGCGCTAGCCCTTTTCGCCGTATCGGCCGCCACCTCTTTGGCCACCGGAAGCGATGTTTCACCTGCCGTGATCGGGATGTCGGCCTTAGTGGCGATGGTGTTGGGTACCGCCGGAGGCGCTCTGGCGATGAACCGCTAGCTACCGCCATGAGACAGGGCCCGCCCTCTCGGGCGGGCCCCAGTCACGTTCATGAGCCCGTCTGTAAGCCGGATTCTGTCGTGGGCGACCATCTATCTGGGACCGTCGTTGCCTTCGGCCTCGCGCGGCCTACCTGGGACATTGGGCGGGCTACCCGTCCCTGCTTGGCCTTGCTCCCGGTGGGGTTTACCTAGCCGTCCCGGTCTCCCGCGACGCTGGTGGTCTCTTACACCACCCTTTCAGCCTTACCTGTGCCCCGAAGGGCCATCGGCGGTTTGCTCTCTGTTGCACTTTCCGTCGGGTTGCCCCGCCTGGGAGTTACCCAGCACCGTGCCCTATGGAGTCCGGACTTTCCTCGACTTGCGCCGCGGTCGCCTAACGGGCTCGCTCGGAGTTTACGCCCCTGATAACCCTCCGGCGCAAACACATCATCTGCCGACTAAATCCACTGCTCCTCCTCAGCAGTCGGTTTCGTGCGAAACTACTCTTGGGGCTGCAAGGAGGCCTATGAACGAACGCGGCTACGGCATGGCGGTATCCACATCCCTCTCCCCCGACGAAGCTGAGGCTCATATCAGGGCTGAGCTGGAGGCAGAGGGCTTTGGTGTTCTCACCGAGATCGACCTGGCGGCCACCCTCAAGGAGAAAGTGGGTGTGGAGCGCGGTCCCTACAAGATCCTTGGCGCCTGCAATCCCAACCTCGCGGCCCGTGCTGTCGAGGCAGAGGAGGACATCGGTCTGCTACTTCCATGCAACGTCGTGGTGTATCAGTCCGGAGACCGCACCGTGGTAGCGGCGATGGAGCCGCAGACCATCGTGCAGCTGACGTCCAACCCCGAACTCGAAGACATCGCCAAGGAAGCGCGCCAACGGCTAGATCGCGCTCTATCGGCACTGCCGCAGGAGTAAACGCCTCAGCCTTCGATGATGGCGCTTCCCGCCTGGTAGGTGGACCAGGCGAACCAGAACGTGTCGAGGTGCGGGATCCGCTCCAGGGACGTGCCGGCTAGGGGTCCGTCTGTGGCCTTGCCCAATACGTTCCAGGTGGATGCCGTCTGGGTATCGACGAAGACGGCGCCTTGTACCTCGAACGTCAGAGACTGACCGTCGACCTCTGGACTGAACACGCCTACCGATCCGACGTCCCGGCCCTCGTCCACGAACGAGTCCTCCAGCGCGCTGGCCTGACCGGCAACCCACAAGATCACGATCTCTTGACCTGCCACCTGGCTGTGGGTGGCGCTGGCCTCTCCTGAGCTAACCGCTCCGATGGTCCAGGCTTTGGCGTCATCGCCGATGGTGACGCCAACGACCCGCTGCAGCGCCCGGGCCCGATCGTCGAGCGCACCGCGGAACAAGAAAGGGGTGCCGTCTTGGTCGTCATAGCCAACATAAGGATTGCGCCCGTAGTCCCGCGAGAACCCGGTGGAGTCGCGATCTAGTACCTGGCCCCCTGGGAAGGCCTCCTTGAAGTCTTCCCAGGCGACGAGCGGTGAGCCGATCGGCTCAAGCGAGTCTCCGGCGAGCATGCCGACGACGGCCCGCCCATCGAAGTGGGTCCACAGCGACTCTGTTGCTCGGTCGTACATGACAAGGGCCGACGCGAACAACCGACCGGAGGTTCCAAAGGTAGTTTCGACTCCCCTCACTTCTCTGATGTAGCTCACGGCCGAGTTGCACAACGGGCAGTACGTGATCGAGACGGGGACGGCTCCAACCGTGTCGTTGACGATCTCATGCCAGATGAGCACTTGTACCGGATAGGCCCGGGCGTCACCATCGATCTCCAACAGCACCACCGGCTCGGCATCGGAGAGGTACTGATCTGCCTGGGCCACCGTCACGAACACGGGATCGTCTATGGGCGGTATGCCATCCGGCGGCGGCCCACCTGAGATGATCTCCGCCGGGTCGACCAGCGGCTCGGGGAACTCGGTGCTGTCCCTGGTGTCGAGCGCCGATGGCCCAAAAGGCAAGACGGGTTCGGATGCCTCATCCGAAGCGTTGGTTGGGAGTGGATCTGTTGGCGGTGGATCGGTCATCGTGGGGTTGGATTCCTCCCCCGGTGCTGAATTATCGACCCCACCGGCGCACGCCACAGCAATCAGGGCAAAGGCAGCCGCAAAGGCGATTCGGCGGGGCATCACCCCGAACAACGCCCCCTAAATGATCGTTGTTCCTGCGACTGTCGGATGCAGGACACTGGTTCAGGTGGGTCCGATTACTGCCGAAGAAGTTGTCAACGCCCATGACACCGAATCGCACCATCGTGGTAATCGAGGACCAGGACTTCACCGACCGGGTGATTCGTGGCGCACTCCGCAAGCGCCCATACGACATCGTCACGGCCAACGATGGGGAAGCGGGCCTAGAGCTGGTAAAGGCCATCAAGCCCGACCTTGTGCTGTTGGACATTTCCCTTCCGAGAATGGATGGTTGGCAGGTATTGGCTGAGATACGCGCCACCGACGAAGTGGTCCAGACCCCTGTCGTCATAGTGACGGCCCAGGGTCACGCCGCCTCTGATCCCAGGGTTGGCGCGCTAGATGTCGAGGACGTGCTGACCAAACCGTTCTTGGTTCGCCAACTGCGAGACGCGGTGGATGCGGTTATGGAGAGGTCTGTCGCCGCCTAGCACGAGGACAGCGAGGCACGGATTACCGTGCCGGCACATGAAGGACGTTCATGACACTTTGGACCTGCTGGACTATCGCCGCCGCGTCCTAGAGTTCTATTCCGAAGTCAGGGCGGGTGGCGCCGGGGAACCAACCTGGACCGCATGGCGGACGGCGCGGGATCGCATTTTCGCTCATCATCCCCAGAGCGCGCTCGACGCCGCACAGCGAGTCTCGTTTCGATCCCTCCCCTACTTCGATTATGACCCGGCGTGGCGCTTTGAGGTAGAGGTGGAGCCGGTTGATACCGCCACCGAAGACATCGCCCACAGCGATGGGCGAGAGCACACCGGAATGAGCCGATTCGGAGTAGTGAGGTTCGCAGCAAACGGTCAAGACCTCGAGCTCGCGCTCTATTGGCTGGAGGAGTACAGCGGGGGCGTTTTCTTGTCGTTCCGCGACGCAACCAACGGCACCGAGACGTACGGGGGCGGCCGCTATCTGCTCGACTCGGCCAAGGGAGCCGATCTGGGTAACGCCGGAACCAAGATCGTTCTTGACTTCAACTACGCCTACCACCCCTCATGTTTTCATAACGAGGTCTGGTCGTGTCCGCTGGCGCCACCCCGCGATCGCCTCGACGTAGCGGTCACCGCCGGGGAACGAAGCTAAGGAATCAATTCGCCCAGCCGATGGTTGCACCTGGACCACTTGAACAAGGAGAGCCGTGCCGACCACTGAACTGACCAAGGACAACTTCGCATCGACCATCAACGACGGCGACATCGTCGTCGTGGACTTCTGGGCCGAGTGGTGTGGTCCCTGTCGCTCTTTCGCTCCTACCTTCGAGGCGAGCTCCGACAAGCACACCGATGTCGTCCACGGCAAGGTCGACACCGAGGACCAACAGGAGCTTGCCAGCTACTTCAACATCCGGTCGATCCCGACTCTGATGGCGTTCCGAGAGAGCGTTCTCCTCTTCTCCCAGCCAGGCGCACTTCCACCGGATTCCCTCGAGGACCTGATCACACAGATCAAGGACCTCGACATGGACCAAGTTCGAGCGGAGATCGCTGCCCAGGAGGCTGCATCGGCCGAGGGTGAGGACGACAGCGACATCCCGCAGCCGCTCTAGTCGCCCGCAACCTTATGACATCAAGAAACGGGCCCCGCGGGGCCCGTTTCTTAATTCGATTATCGATCTCAGCTAGTCGGTTACGGCGTCTTGGACATCCTTGAAGTCATCGCGGAAATCGAGATCTCCCGTAACGATGATCTTGTACAACACCCAACCGACAATGGCCCCGATCAGGGGCCCGGCGATGTACACCAATAGGAGCTGGCCACCGTCGCGTGAGGCAACATCGGCGATAACGAACGGCGCGAACGACCGGGCCGGATTAACCGATGCGCCTGTCAGCGGGAAACCGATGAAGTGAACAGCGGCGTAACCCATGGATATCGCCAAGAACGCCTGCTTCGCCATGCCGGACTTCGTTACCGAGAGGATCAGGAACACGAACACCGTCGTGAAGAGAACCTCTCCGAAGAAGGCTTGGCCGTTGCCGAGATCGGCGACGTCGCCAGGAACAGTCATGGTTCGTGCGACAGCCTCCCGGCTTACGAGGATCGCGACGAACCACGATCCAAGCATTGCTCCGGCAAACTGAGAGATCCAGTATCCGACCAAGTCACCGAAGTTGATCCGGCCATCCAAGAACGCCGCCAGGGTCACGGCCGGGTTGAAATGTCCACCGGACACCTCACCGACCGAGTAAAGGCCTACGAGCAACGCCAAGCCGAATCCGAGCGGGACGGCAGCCTGCAAAGGCGTGTCCGTCGCCAACGCGGCGAGAATGCTCCCGGTGCCTATACCGACCAGGACGAGCGTTCCGAAGACCTCGGCAAGATATTTCTGCCAAGTATTCATCGAACAGTCTCCTTCTTCCTCCGTAATGGAGCCCCGTCGGGCGCCTTTGTCAGGGGTTCTGACCCCCTAAGTCGCGAAAACGTTTCTTGTTTCCGCGCTGGCACGGTAACGGCACAAAGGCACAAAGGTGGGGATTTGAGGACGTTGCTCGTTATTCGTTTCTCGTTCCTCGTAAGAAACGAGAGACGAGAAACGAGAAACGAGGGCCAGCGCCGGGTTGGCAGAGACTGTCGGCCCCCTACTCTCTCTTGTCATGACCAAATTCGCATATTTCTGTGGACACGAGCAGTTCCACCCTGAAACACTTGTTAACCACGCCCGATTGGCCGAGGACGCCGGCTTCGACGGCTTGGTGATCTCGGAGCACTTCCACCCCTGGGTGGACGACCTGGGTGCATCGGGATTCGCCTACTCAACCATCGCCGCGATGGCGCAGGCAACCGAAAAGGTGGAGCTCACAACCGGCGTCACCACTCCCCTGTTTCGCTATCACCCCGGAGTTGTCGCCCAGGCCGCGGCCACCATCGATCGCATCTCAGGTGGAAGGTTCAACCTCGGGGTTGGCACCGGCGAGAACATCAACGAGGGACCTCTCGGATACGAGTTCCCGGCATACGCCGAGCGAGCCGCTCGAATGCGAGAGGCTCTCGAGATCATGCGCCGCTTGCTCGACGGAGAGAAACTGACCTTCGAGGGCAAGTACTACCAGACCGACAGGGCCAAGCTCTACAGCCCGCCCATCAGTGCAGTTCCCATCTGGATGGCGGCCGGCGGACCCAAGTCGGCGGCCCTGGCGGCCGAGATGGCTGAAGGGATCATCACGAGTGTCAAGGTGCCGCAAGAAACGATGAGCCAGGTGATCGACCCGGCACGGCTAGCTGCAGACAAAGTTGGCCGGCCTCATCCCAAGATCTCGGCATCGCGCTGGACGATCTTCGCCGCAAATGAAGACGAGGCTTGGCACTCGCTTGGAGCTTGGCGCGGTCTACGTGCACCGGGGCGCCTCGAAGCGGTCGATCCGGCGGATCTGAGAGCGCGAGCCGACGAGATGCCGCGCCAGGAGATCTTGAGTCGCTACTCCATCGTCTCTTCTGCCGAAGAGATCGTCGAGGTGTATCGGCCGTTGATAGAAGAGGTAGGTGCGGACACTGTCACGCTGCAGTTGACCGGCCCTGATCAGGAGAAGCTCATCGCCATGCTCGGCGCAGAAGTCCTACCTGCCCTGCGAAAGATCGCGGGCTAAGCACCGAGCAATCGGAGCAGGTCCTCCACGTCGGAGACGAACTCGGATGGCAGGTCGGGGCGTGCCTCGAGGCCGGCTCGTAACCCGGGCCCGGCGGCTATGAACAGTTGACGGACCTGGTCTGCTTCGGCCGTGTAATCGAGACCGTCCAGCATCGACCGCAGCGGACGCACCAGTCCCGGCCCAACCGTTGCGCCCCAGTCCACTCTCCAACCGTCGGACCCATCGCGCACCACGACAGTCGTTGCCAGGGGTCCACCCGGGATGGCCAGGTCGACCGCGGCGTATCCCTCGACGCCCAGCTCGAGGCCTTCCCTCACAGCGAGGGCGCTGGGAGCGAAGCCGTCATCGGTGAGGCTGGCAGCGACAGATTGCCAATAGCCCGCCACCTCGCCAGGGCGCTCGTCGTTGGCTATGGCGAGAACGTCGGCCACCGCTAACCCGTTCTCTGCGCCAATTGCCAGCGCCAGGCTCCCGGAGGAAACGATGGAGCCGAGTTCGTCGTAGTCACCGCTGTCAAGAGCTAACAGCCATGTTCGAGCGGCGGCTTCCGCCGAAGCGGCTCCAGGTACCTGCGTAGTCGGGGGCGGCTCGCTTGCGGTCGAACAGGCGGCCATGATGAGCAGGCACCCCACAAGGGCTCGCCTCACAGCAACGACCGAAGCGCCGCCAGAACCGCTTCACCAGACGGAGCGATGGCATTCAAGGCGGCCGTGCCGATACCGGCATCGGCGTATTCGACAAGCCGGTCCTTCACGCGACCAAGCGGGCCCACCAAGGCGACTGCATCCACCACCTCATCGCTGAGGGCGGCAGCCACGCCGTTGCGATCTCCAGCGGCGAATGCAGCTGCGATCGCCTCGGCGGCCTCAGAGAACCCGCACCAGCCGAGGAAACGGTTGTAGACCGGCTGGGCGAAGTACGGGCCGAACGCGGCACGGATGATCTGGCGGGCCTCATCAACATCATCGTTCACAACGATGTGAAGTCGGGCCATCACCCCGAAGTCGTCGGGCAGAGCGCGCCCGGCCTTTTGTGCTCCTGCCTCGATCTCGACCAGTTGGCGCCCCACCACCTCGGGAGCCATCAAGTTGAGACATACGCCATCGCCCACCGCCCCGGCGACTCTCAACATGGCGGGATTCAACGCACCGACATAGAGGTCGATCGGCCCGGGCGCCGGCGCTGTCAACGAGAACTTTCCCATCGTCACCAGCTGCCCGGCGTAGTCCCGCTGCCCCGCCAGTGCGGCCCGCGTCGCCTCCACTGTCTCTCGAACCCACCGAAGCGGCCGGTCGAAACTCTGGCCGTGCCACTGTGACACGATCAACTCCGACGACGCACCGATGCCAAGCGAGAATCGTCGACCGCCCGCCACCTGGCTCACTGTGGCAGCCGCCATCGCCAACAGCGCCGGCGTTCGTGTTGTCGCGGGAACCACCGCGGTGCCGATCGTCATATCTTCGGTCGCGGCAGCGATCGCTGCTGCGGTGGCGAATGACTCGGGCCCTGCAACTTCGGCGATCCAGGCCTCCGAGTAACCAATGGCTTCAGCTTGTCGGCACAGCTGCGCGATATCGCCTGCGCCGAGTCCTGGCAGAGTGGGACTGATCGCCAGTTTCATGGGTGCCGGGCGACCTTATCGACCTAGACGGTGCCGAATCTCGCCTCGAAGCGTTCTGCCTTGCGGAGGATCTCGTTGGGCAGCTCCATCAGCTTCTCCTGGTACTCCTCAGCCTTGGGCGTGAGATCCCCAAGGTCGGCGATGCCCCACTGCTTGAGCAGCGGGATCAGGACGTGTTCGTAGTGGACGCGCATGTTGTAGACCCCGGCTTTGGCCACCTCGATAGACCTACGAACGAAACCGGGGATACCAACACCGGGCATCTGGAAATTCTCGAACGTGTTGAACATCCCCTCCAACACCACCGACGGCGCCTCGCGCAGCATGGCGTCCATCACGCCCTTGTAGAAGACGAAGTGGTGGTTCTCGTCGGCGGCGATATTGCGCATCAGATCGAAGGCCGACTCGTCATCGGTGATCTTCCCTGCGTTGCGGTGTGATACCCGCGTTGCCAGCTCCTGAGCAGCGGTGTAGGAGAACAGTTCTGCGGGCGATGTGGCGCTTGGCGACCAGCCGGTCCGCATCGTGGCCATGCGATCGTCCTCCAGCTCGACTGGGTCGCAGTTGCGCGATGTCAGCAGGTAGCTGCGAATGGCCATGGCGTGCTGCCCCTCTTCCGAGGTCCAGATTCCGTTCCATTCGTTCCACACCGGCGAGTCGGGGAGGTACTTCTCTAGGGCAAGGTGATACGACGGCAGGTTGTCCTCAGTGAGGAGATTCAGCACCAGCGCGGTGCGGGCGGGCTCGTCGAGTGTGCACTGTGACTCCTCCCACGGCTCATCACGGAAATTGCGGCCCAGCTCCCACGGAATGAAGTCGTGGAAGTACCAGTGGGAGCGACGTTCTTGATGTTGGCGCGACAGCTCTGCCGCATCGCTCTCGACGGCTTTCAGCAGCTCGAACTCTTCTTCTTGGGCCATCGCATTCCCAGAGGTCACTCGGCGCACCCCGTCAACTCAACGGGATACCCGCAGCCTATAGACACACACGCTTTGGCGAGTGCCGAAATAACCGAGCAAGACCGCGCCCCAACCACGCTGCCTACCATCGCACAGTGAATCCCCTCGTGCGCGCCATCCTGTTGGGCATCGGGGCGGGGTTCGTCGCCGGTCTCTTCGGTGTGGGTGGCGGAGTGATAATCGTCCCCGGGCTGGTTCTGGGGCTCGGATTGGACCAACACCGTGCCCACGCCACCTCCCTGGCGATCATCGTTGTGGCGGCGGCGACCGGGTTGGCGTCGTTCGCCGCGGCGGGCGAGGTTGATTGGTCGGCTGCGGCAACAGTGTTCATCGGCTCCAGCGTCGGAGCGCTAGTGGTTGTCAGGTACCTCCATCGCATCCCGGCACTGTGGTTGGCGAGAGCGTTCGTCGTCCTCGTCTTGCTGGCGGCCACCAGGCTGGCGGTGACCGCATGACCTTGCTTGGCCTCATCGTCTTAGGCCTGGGAGCGGGCGCGGTTGCGGCAAGTCTTGGAATCGGCGGCGGCGTCATCTATGTGCCGGCTCTCGTCACGCTCTTCGACCTCACCCAGCAAACCGGCCAGGGGACATCGCTGGCCATCGTCGTTCCGACCGCACTTGTCGCCACCATCGCCAATGCACGCCGGGGCAGGGTCGAATGGCGGACGGCGGGATTGGTGGCGATCGGGGCGGTGGTGGGAGCGTTCGCCGGCTCCAGGTTGGCGCTGTCGCTTGACGAAACCGTTCTGAAGCGACTGTTCGCAGGATTGTTGGTGGTGGTCGCTCTACGAATGCTACGAAGGACTCGACGAATCGCCACCGAGGGGCGAGATGAGACGGCCACCGGATAGATACTGCCGACGCCTGGCTCCCCGCGAGAAGCCTTCCTTGCGCCATAGCCAAACGAGGTAGGCCAGGCCCACCACCTCGCCCGCCATCACCCACGGGTCAGTCAACCCGTGGGCGAAGGCATCGGTCAGGTTGCCGCTCTCTGCCGGCGAGAAATCCCCCAGCGCCGGCCACAAGAAGGTTTCTGGCTGGGTCCACATGAAGTCGAGCACCAGGTGCACCAATGAGCCGATGGCCAACGGCATCCAAACACGGCGATAGCTGCCGGCACGCTTGGTGACGAGCAGCACCGCAACCATCAATGCCGCAGAGAACAGCAGCGTGTGCCCGAAGATCTGACCACTGTCGAAGTTCGACCGGAAGAAGAAGCGCCCTATGGGCTTATCGATCAGGTCCGGAAGCAGCGCACCCACCAACAACAGGCGGGTATCCATCGCCGGATCGCGGAACAGGTATCGCACCAGGGCAACGGTGCCGCCCAGATGCCACAGGATCATGCGTCGAGGGCTGCGTTGGCCAGAGCATCGGCGACCTCGTTCTGCTCGCGCGGCACGTGATTCACCTCGACGCTGGCGAACGTGGCCAACAGCTCACTCACCTTGGCGTGTAACGGTTTGAGTCCGGCAGCCTTGACTCGGTATTCGCCCGATATCTGGCGCACCAGCAACAAGCTGTCGGATCGCAGCTCGACCTCGTCGGCCCCTAGTTGGGCAGCTGCCTCCAGGCCGGCGATAACCGCGGAATACTCGGCAACGTTGTTGGTAGCTGTCCCGATCTCCTCGGAGACCGTGACGGCGATGGCGTCGTCTTCGTCGTAGAGAACCGCGCCGATCGAGGCCGGCCCCGGGTTGCCGCGCGAGGCGCCGTCGGTGTACAGGACCAGCTTCACTGCAGAACGAGTATCCGCCGACAGTGAACGCAACGCGGCGGATCGGTCTTCGCAACCTCCAGCTGCTCGGCTTCGCTAAGGCGCAGGTGGCAGCCTCCGCAGATGCCCTCTCCCAGCCGGCCAACGGCGATGCCGTCCTTGATGGGCCGCAGTTCCTCGTAGACCTCCATCAGTTCTGGATCGATGCGGGCCGCTATGTCCTCCTTCTTGGCCTCTTGCACCGCAACGTCGGCGTCGATGACCTTCCAGGTCTCGGCGATGGCGGCCTCCAACCGTTGCGCGTCTTGTTGACTCGTCGTCAACCGGTCCTCCAGTTGAGCTATCACCTTGCTCTGGGCGTCTCGGTCGTCGAGCAGCTTGAAGGTGGTTTCCTCCATCTCGGCAACCTGTTTGCCGAGCATCTCGACCTCCGACATCAGAGCCGCCGTTTCTCGAGCGTTGAGGCCACCGGCGTACAGGCGGCGCTCTTCGGCATCTCGCTTCTCGGAAGCCAATGTCAGCTCGCCGTCGCTCTTGTCTACTGCCAGCCCTACCTCTCGACCGGCCGCCCGCGCCTCCTCCAGCTCCGCCGCTATGGCCTCTAGTGCGGCATGGGCAGCCTTGAACCGATCGAGCTCTGGAAGAGAGGCGCGCTGATCCAACAGTCGGTCGATATCGAGATCGACCGACTGTAGGTCGAGCAGGTCTTCCATAGTCCGAAAGGGTTCCATCATCTCCACGGATCTGGGTCGTGGTCTATCAGGTTGGCCGCCGGCGCCACATGTTGCACCGCAGCGTAGAGGCTGCCCACGCCCGGTCGCTCGGTGGCGGCGTGTCCTGGGTCGATAACGGCGAGTCCTAGCTCAAGGGCGTGGCGAGCTCGATGATGAGACACGTCTGCGGTAACGATCGCCTGGGCGCCTGCAGCCAGCGCGTCTTCGAAGAAATCTGAACCGCTTCCTGGGACCACGGCCGCCCTGCCAACCGGCGACAGAGGATCGCCCGCAACTCGGGGGGCACTGCCCAGGGCCGACTCGACGGTGGCAGCCAGATCTCCCAGAGTGGTGTCGGGGGCCATCGTTCCCACTCTGCCCGCCATGCCGGCATCGCCCACACGATCGACCACATCGAAGGCGGGCTCCTCGTACGGATGCGCCGCTGACAGTGCGGCTGCCACGCCAGCCACGTGCGATCGCGGCACGCTCATCTCGAGACGGACCTCGCCAGCTTTGGTGGTCTCTCCCAGGACACCGAATGCTGGCTCCGCGCCCTCCTCGGCAACGAACATCCCCATTCCCTCTACCCGGAACGAACAGGCGGAGTAATTGCCGATCTGTCCGGCGCCGGCCGAGCTCATGGCCGCAGCCACCTGCTCGACACTTTCTGGTGGAACGAACGTGGTCACCTTGACCGAATCGGGACCCCACACCGGGGCGAACCCGATCGTGTTCTCAAGGCCGATGGCAGCGGCCAGAGCATCTGCTCCCCCTCCGGGGGCAACATCGAAAGCGGTGTGGACAACGGCCAACGCCACCCCGGCTCGGGTGAGTCGAAACGCCCTCCCGGCAGCCGACTCCTCAAGAACTAGACGTGTGATGGGACCGAACAGCAGAGGGTGGTACGAGATCAGCAGGCTAGGCGGTTCGCTTTCGGCAGCGGCCACCACCTCGGGCGTCACCTCGTGGCAGACAGAGACCGAGGTGGCCTCGGTGCCGCCATCCCCCAGCTGCAAGCCGACCGGGTCCCATGAGGCGGCCTTGTCGAGCGGCATTTGCCGCGTCAGCACATCGAGGAATTCGGCGATGGTCATGGCCGGATGCTACGGCGGTGAATGGGTATCAGGCCAGGAGCCGCACCACGGTTTGGCGGCGAAACGGGTTGTCGAATGGCACGAAGCCCAAACCCTCATAGACCGATGGCGGCACGGAGATGTCGGCCAGATACAACTCGCCAACTTGGGGGGCACCCAATAGACCGGCCTTGGGCATGGCGATCGTCATAGTGGCGATGGCCGATATGCACAGGTTG
>JAOTWH010000234.1 GCA_029863035.1 Acidimicrobiia bacterium
GGGGCGTATTGCATTAAGGGCGACGAAGTCTCCTGGGTTCCCGCCGCCGACACGACGCGAGTGATCATCCTGTCAGAGATAGTGGCGATAGTGGCTCTGTTGGTTCTCAGATCGGTGGCCCGATCTCGGCGATCGAGGAAGTAGTAGTTATCAGGCTCAAGGAACTCGGCCCCATCGTCGTCCTCGTAGAACCTGGCTCGTTCATTATGGAACAGAGGATGCTTCGGGGGATTCGGGACCGAGCCGAACGCACCGCCAACCTCCGGCTTTCAAGAGCGTTGGCTAATTGAGGGAGATCGAGGAATGACAACCTCGCAGCATGTCATCCGGAGCCCGTCACCTCGGCTCATTGTTGAAGATCGGCTCCAGCAACTTGTTGATCGCCAGGTTGCCAAGAAGAGGGTCCGCAACATCGTCGTAGGGATCCAGTCGACCGACGGTCGCATGGACGCTGCGGCGGCCGCCGGCCACCCCGACGCCGAAGGCTCGATAGCGATGACCCTCGACGCGCCGTACTACCTGGCGAGCATCACCAAGATGTACACGGCGACCGTCATCATGAAGCTGGTCGAATCCAACAGCCTCGACCTCGACATTCCTATTTCGACCTACGTCGGCAATGAGCTAGTTGCAGGCATCCACGTCTTCCACGGCACCGACTACGGGCGCAGCATCAGCTCCTCACAGCTCCTGAACCAGACAAGTGGGTTGGCGGATTACTTCGAGGGCAGGCCCAAGGGTGCGGCCAGCCTGATGGACGATCTGAAAGAGGGTCGTGACCGCACGCTCACCATCCACGACATTGTGGAGATAGTTCGTTCACTCAAGCCGAAATTCCCACCGGGAGCTCGCGATGGACGAAAGGCGCATTACAGCGACACCAACTACGCCCTGCTGGGAGCGATCATCGAAGCGGTCACTGGAACGACAATCGCCAACAACTTTGAGTCCACAATCTTTGCGCCGCTTGGCTTGGCCAACACGTATGTATTCGACCATGCGAAGGCGCAGCCCGCTCCCGCCGCTGCGTACTTCAAGGATCGCGCCCTTGAGATCCCGCTAGCGATGTCGTCGTTCGCTCCCGATGGGGGAGTGGTGTCAACTCTGGCCGAGTGCTTGCGCTTCCTGCGAGCTTTCTTCGGGGGAGAGCTACTGACTGAATCCCAGCTTGCCTTCATCACCGGCCGGTGGAACCGCATCTTCTTTCCTCTCCAATATGGCTGCGGTCTGATGCGCTTCAAGGCTCCGCGCTGGATGTCCCCCCTCAAGGCTGCACCCGAGCTGATCGGACACTCCGGGTCGACGGGTTCGTTTGCCTTCTACAACCCGAGTCGAGACGTTTACCTCGCCGGTTCCATAAACCAGATGGACCACCGCGGCAGGCCGTACCGGCTCATGACCAAGATGATCTCTCTCCTGGACTGACCGGGGAGACGGATGGGCGATAGCTATTAGCGTTCCTCGATGCTCCCAATCGACACCCAGCTGCGTCGCTTGCCACGACTGCTGATAGGCCTCGTTGTTTTCGGAGTCGGCATCGCAATGATCGTGCTGGGGGACTTCGGGCTGCCGGGCTGGGATGTATTCCATCAGGGCCTGTCGAAAAAGACACCGATCAGCATCGGTACGGCCATCATCGTGGTCGGCGCCGTCATCGTGCTGATCCTGTTGTGGTTGCGGGAGCCGATCGGACTGGGAACCATTGCCAACGTGGTTGTCATTGGTCTCGCCGTAGATGCGACGCTGTTCCTGATCGACGATCCGACCATCACATGGGTGAGGGTGGTGCTCACGCTCACCGGGCCGCCGGTGGTGGCAGTGGGGACGGGTCTCTACCTTGGTGTACGGCTGGGGCCCGGTCCTCGCGATGGCCTCATGACAGCCATTGCTCGTCGCGGCATCACGCTGTGGAAGGCCCGCTTCGTGGTGGAAGCCCTGGCACTGACCGCGGGATTCCTGCTAGGCGGCACGGTCGGATGGGGAACCATCTGGTTCCTGGTCACCATTGGTCCCGCAGTACATATCGCTCTCAGGTTCCTGCAGGTACCTCTCTCGGCGAGTGAGCGGGGCGCACAAGGTGGTCTGGGTGCTGCCGCGTACCTCTGAATCGTCTGCCGCGGCTGCCGGGGGAGATTTGCCCTAGAGGTGCAAAAGAAGGAGCCTGGTGATGGCTTCCTCGCTGCGGAGAGCGTCGAGGGCATCCATCGGCGGCTCGGTGTCGAGATTGATAAAGGACAGAGCCTCACTCCCCGGTTCACTTCGGCCCATGCGCCACTCGGCGATGTTCACCCCGTAGCGACCTAGCGTGGTCCCCACCGTTCCGATCACTCCCGGCACGTCTTTGTTGAGCATTATGAGCAACAGGCCGCTGGGGTTGGCATCTATGTGGTAATCGCCTACCTGCACCACCCGAGGCTCCTTGCCCCCGAACAGGACACCCGCCATATCACGCTGGCCATCCTCCCAATGGACCCGGCAGGTGATGAGGTTGGCGTAGTCGCGAACTGCCACACCCTTGGCTTGGGAGATCGTTAAGCCTTGCTGGGCGGCGATTACCGGTGCGCTGACGTAGTTGACTACATCGACGTGCTCCCGCAGCAAACCCGCCAACAGACCGGCTGCGATGGGTCTAGCCAACCGCTCCACGACGTCTCCGTTGACCTCCAGCTCGACGCTGCGGATGGGACCGGTAGCCAACGCTGATTGCAAGGCACCCATTCTCTCAGCCAGAGCCAGATAGGGCATAGCGTCCTGGAAATCCGGGCCGGCGTCAAAGGGCAAATTGACCGCGTTGCGGATGTCCGTTCCACTGAGAGCGTCTATGACCTGCTCGGCGATCTGGCTGGCCACGTCACGCTGTGCTTCAACCGTCGAGGCGCCCAAGTGGGGGGTATGAACGACGTTGGGAAGTCCAATCAGCGG
>JAOTWH010000049.1 GCA_029863035.1 Acidimicrobiia bacterium
CGATGAGGCCCGCCGCGTGCCACGTGCTGCCAGAAGTCAGCTGATCGCGTTCCAGCACAACCACGTCGGTCCAGCCCTGGTGTGCCAGGTGATAGGCCACGCTGGCACCAATGACCCCGCCGCCGACGACAACGACACGGGCACGCCTGGGGATGACCGGTTGGGATGGGGTCGTGTTGATCAGTTGCCCCGGTGGTAAAACTGCAACTCAGCTCCAGTCCAGCAGCACCTTGCCGCTTTCGCCCGACGCTGCCGCCTCGAACGCCTCCTGGTAGCTGTCGGCGGGGAACTCGTGGGTGATGATCCCCGAGATGTCGAGGCCGGTCTCCAACATGGCGATCATCTTGTACCAGGTCTCGAACAGCCTGCGGCCGTAGACACCCTTGAGGGTCAATCCTTTGAAGATGATCTCGTTCCAGTCGATCGGATTGCGTTCTTTGCTCGGAATGCCAAGCAGTGCAACGTTGCCTCCGTTGTTCATCGAGTCGAGCATCTGCTGCAAGGCCGCGCCAACCCCCGACATCTCCATGCCAACGTCGAACCCCTCCGTCATGCCGAGGTCGTCCATCACCTCGGATAGCTCGGTCTTGGTGACGTCGACGGCTCGATCCGCTCCCATCTTGGCCACGATGTCGAGCCGGTAGCGGTTCACGTCGGTTGCCACGACATAACGGGCGCCAACGTGTCGGGCGATAGCGACGGCCATCATGCCGATGGGTCCAGTGCCGGTTACCAGGACGTCCTCGCCCACCAGGTCGAACGCCAAAGAGGTGTGGGTTGCGTTGCCCAGAGGATCGAGCAGGCTTGCCACCGAATCTTCGATGTCGTCCGGCACCGGGTAGGCGTTGAATGCGGGGATTGCGATGTATTCGGCGAAGGCTCCTGGCCGATCGATGCCCACCCCGATGGTGTTGCGACAGAAGTGCCTGCGGCCGGCCCGGCAGTTGCGACACACACCACAGGTGATGTGGCCTTCTCCTGCCACGCGCTGGCCCGGTTCGATGCGCTCAACTTCCGACCCGATCTCCACCACCGTTCCCACGAACTCGTGGCCTATCGCCATGCCAAGCTCGATTGTGCGCTGCGCCCACGAATCCCAGTTGAGGATGTGCAGATCGGTCCCACAGATGGATGTCTTGGAGACGCGGACCAAGACGTCGTTGTGACCAACCACCGGTTGGTCGATCTGCTCCATCCAGATGCCCGGCTCGGGCCTCGATTTGGCCAGCGCCCTCATGAGCCCACCACGCCGAGTTCGGTGCCCACCCTGGTGAACGCAGCGATCGCTTGGTCGAGGTGATCCGTGGTGTGAGCTGCCGACATCTGGGTGCGAATCCGTGCCTGGCCTTCGGGGACCACCGGGAACGAGAAGCCGACAACGTAGATGCCTTCGTCGAGAAGGCGATCCGCCAGCTCGGTGGCTAGGTGGGCATCTCCCAACATGACCGGGATGATGGGGTGATCGGCTCCAGCGAGGGTGAACCCAGCGTTGCTCATCCCGGCCCTGAAGTAGGCGGAGTTGTCTCGCAGGCGCACGCGCAGCTCGTCGCTTTCACGCAGCATCTTGAGTACCGACAACGATGTGGCGGCGATCACAGGCGCCAGCGAGTTGGAGAAGAGGTACGGTCGCGAGCGTTGGCGCAGCCAGCCGATGATCTCCTTGCGGCCCGATGTGTAGCCGCCCGACGCTCCGCCCAGAGCCTTGCCGAGTGTGCCGGTCACGATGTCGACCCGGTCGCGCACTCCCCAGTGCTCGGGCGTGCCGCCGCCGCTGTCGCCTACGAAGCCAACAGCGTGGGAGTCATCAACCATTACCAGAGCGTCGAACTCGTCGGCCAGAGTACAGATGCCTTCAAGGTTGGCGATGATCCCATCCATCGAGAACACGCCGTCGGTGGCGATGAGCCGGAAGCGAGCATCCTGTGCTGCCTCAAGCTGGCGGCGCAAGTCACCCATGTCATTGTTGGCGTAGCGGAACCGTTTCGCCTTGCATAGGCGAACCCCATCGATGATCGACGCGTGGTTGAGGGAGTCGGAGATGATGGCGTCCTCTTCCCCCAGGATCGTCTCGAACAATCCGGTGTTGGCGTCGAAACAAGACGAATACAGGATGGAATCCTCGGTACCGAGGAACTCGCTCAGCTCCCGCTCGAGAGCGGTATGAACCGTCTGGGTGCCACAGATGAACCGAACCGACGACATGCCGTACCCGTACTTATGAACGGCGTCGTCTGCTGCCTCGACCAGCGAGGGATGGTTGGACAACCCCAGGTAATTGTTGGCACACAGGTTCACCACGTGGCGGCCGTCATCGAGCGTGATGACTGCGTCCTGGGGCGAGGCGATGGTGCGCTCTTGTTTGAACATGCCCTGATCGCGCAGGCCAGCCGTTTCGGTGGCCAGGTGCTGGAGGAAGCCGGTGTCCATTGCTCGGAATCTATCGGCATCTTGTGTCCATGATCCGCCACTCGGCGAACACCCATCGCAGAAAGGTTCAGTCCGATCGCCTAATTGCCGACAAGTAACTGTGAACCAGGAAGGTGTATGACCGCAACTGCTTCCAGGCCCATTGTCTTGGTCATCGAAGATGAACCACTGATAGTGCGCGTCATCGAAGAATCCGTGTCAGATCTGCCAATCGAGATGTTGTCGGCCGCCGACGGGATCTCGGGGTTAAGAATGGTCAAGGAGCACATGCCGGCGCTAGTACTGCTCGACCTGGCGCTTCCGGGCATTGACGGTTGGGAGATCCTGGCCGACATCCGAAACACGCCGGAAACGGAGTCAATGCCGGTGGTGATCGTCACCGCCCATGGGGACACTGTGCTGGAAGCCGAGTCCAGGACACGAGGCGCCAACGGCTTCGTTTCCAAGCCATTCCGGCCCAGCGATCTTCGCGAGATCATCTACCGCTACCTGCCTACCGATATGGCCGAGGCCGTCTGACGCCTAATCAGCTCGGACACGTACGGACGCCAAGCCCCCTAAGCGGCTCCAGGCATCGCCCCAATCATCCGATGAGTTTCGAAAGAGGGTGTTTCGCCGCCCTGCGTCCATTTGTGGAGTGAGCGTGTTCAGAAAACACGACATCAACACATCGCCCGCCCCCCGTAAGGGGAGAGGCAGGTTCGAAAGCAGCCTCGGTCTTACGGTGATAGTGGGCATCTCCTTGGCGCTGGTCTTGGCGCTCGTCTTCTCTGTGGCTTATGGGACCCGGCGCATCACCCTCGACGCCGGGGCGCTGCACGATGCCGACGAGACGCTGCGCTCGGCCACGGTGGCTCGAGCACAATTGGCGCTTGCCGTGCATATGGCGAGTGTGGATCGAGAATTCGGAACCAGCTCCGCTGCGGCGCGAGAGGTCTCCATGTCCGAAGCCGCAACGGCGCTCGGTGACCTTGAAACTGGCATTGCAGCTCTGTCAGATGATGCCGAGAGAGAGTTGCCGGAGGAGCTGCTTGCGGCTTCGGCAGCATTCGATGGGTTGGGCAGACAGCTTCTTGACCTCCTGGAGTCAGGAGACTCCGAGGCGGCACAACACTTCGGCGCTACCGCTCTAGCTGTGACGTTCGACGAATTGGCAGCTCAAGTGGTAGGCGTACGCGACCAGCTGCGTGGAGAGCTGGATAACTCAGATCAAGTCTTGGGCCGCATCGGAAACTTGGCGCGCTTCCTGGTGGCTTTCCTGATCCCTGGAGCAGTGATGCTTGTGTACCGAGTGCTCATGCGTCGCCAACAGCGTCAGATTGACCTCGAGTCGAAACTGGAGACCGAACAGGAACTCAGTTCATCGCGCAAGACCTTCATTGCCAACGCATCTCACGAGTTGCGCACACCCCTTACCTCGATCATGGGAATAGGTCTGATCCTGGCCGAAAAGGAGGCCATTCGGGATGACCCTGCGACGGCCGAACTGGTGGACATCGTCGTCGGCGAATCGGAGGACTTGGCCCGGATGGTCGAGGACCTGCTCACCATGGCACGCCTCGATGCCGGGGCGCTGCACTACGCGTTCGACGACGTCTTGATCAGCCGGGAGGCGGAGGATTCTGCCGGCACGCTTGCGAGGACCGGCCTCGATGTGAAGGTGGATTGCTTGCCAGCCCTTGTCAGAGCCGATCCGGGGCGGTTGCGACAGGTAATCCGCAACCTCTTGTCGAACGCTCGCAAGTACGGAGGTGACAACATCCGTATCGAGGGTCGGGTCGAAGGCAACACCTACCGGTGCGCCGTCGTCGACGACGGGGACGGGATTCTGGAAGAGCTGGTGCCGCGGCTGTTCGAGAGGTTCATACATAGAGGCCAGCAAAGCGGGACCAAAGACAGCGTCGGCCTCGGGTTGTCGATCGTGCAAGCCCTGGTGCGCGGCATGGGTGGCGACATCGAGTATCAGCGAATCGATGGCGAGACCCATTTCGCTGTGCGACTACCACTATCCGATGAAGGCGCTGTCGAGCATCGCTGAGCTCCCGTTGGGTCCTAAGCGGGCCTTGCCGTTCGCCTAGGAGATAACAGCAGGGGACTAGTCACTTTGGGCACGTCCGATCTGATTCCTAACTGGCCACTCTGTGCTGCCGATGTTCTTAGTAGCCCGTAATCACTAGTTCGACGTGCCGTGGCTGCTGTAACCGCTTTCGGAGACACAACCTGATGTCCGCTGCCAATATCACGCCCCTGCGCAGGCTCGCCCACCTGGCGGCGGCGTTTGTGGTCGCCCTGAGTGCGGTGACGCTCGTCGGTCAAGGCAGGGCCTCTGCTGCGGCTCCGGCCTTCCGATCGGCCACCACGGCATCTGGAGGCGGGACGGGCTTCACGGTCTCTCCGCCGGCAGGCGTCGTCGCCGGAGACGTGTTGATCGCCGCCATTTCCTTCAGGAGTCCGGGGGCCGGTCTTGCCGTGACCACCTTGCCCGACGACTGGGTCCCCATCCGAGAAGACATCGGCCCTCTCGAAATCTGGCAGGGCCTCTTCTACAAGGTCGCTACTGCGGCGGAGCCGGCCTCCTACACCTGGGTCTTCAACCAGTCCAGCGACAAGGCGGGCGCCGTCGCCGCCTACAGCGGCGTCGATACCGCCACCCCCGTCAACGCCGATGGTGGCCAGTACAACTCCGGCAACACCCCCACCGCCCCGTCGATCACGACGACTGTCAACGACACGACGCTGGTAGCCGTCTTCAGCGTGCACAACGGAACGTCACTCACTCCGCCGACTGGAATGACGGAGCGCTGGGATCGAGCCGCGACGACGAGCAGCGAAGGGTCTGATGAGGCCTTCACCGGTGTTGGCATTACTGGTGACAGAACCTCACTGCAGTCTGAGGGCAAGACGGTCGGCCAGCTCATCGCGCTGACACCGAACACGGACCCCACACTTGTCGTCAACTCAACTCGTGACCTAGTCGACCCGACTCCGGCCGACGGCATTTGCGACACCGGCTTCACCAACTCGGGCGGTGTCGATGCCGAGTGCACGCTGCGGGCGGCTATCCAAACGGCCAACGCGGCGCCGGGACCCGACACAATCAACTTCTCGATGCCCGTAACCGAGCTCGGCCATCTCGGCGGCGTGTGGACGGTTACCCCCACCGGCTCGGCGCTGCCACCGCTCTCGACCACCATCACCATCGACGGCACGACCCAGACAGGCTGGGCCACTACGCCGGTGGTGGCCGTTGATGGAAACTCCATCGCCGGGACTGACGGTTTCTCCATCACGGGCGACAACGTCGAAATCCGGAGCCTGGCCATTGGCCGATTCGACCTGAACGCGATCTATGTTGCGGCCAGCGCTGCAGGGACGCTCATTGCCGGGAACCATCTAGGGACCGACGCCTCCGGCCTCCTCGACTGGGGCAACTTCCGTGGCATCGACCTCAGCAGCGGTTCCGGTCCGACGACCGTCGGCGGAACAGAGGTTGAGGATCGCAATGTGATCTCCGGCAACAACGACGATGGTGTCGTCATCTGGCAATCCAATGGCAACAGGATCATCGGCAACTTCTTCGGCACCGACGTCACAGGCAACGCCCCCTTGCCCAACGATGCGGACGGCATCGCACTCGGCGGGACCAGCAGCAGCAACATCATCGGCGAGCCGGGGTCCGGCAACGTGCTGTCTGGCAATGTGAATGATGGCCTCGAGCTCGACAACAACCTCACGCTCAATGTGATCCAGGCCAACATCATCGGGCTCGGCGTCGATGGGGACACGCTGGTTCCGAACCTGCGACACGGCGTCGTTCTCTACGACGGGGTCAACAACACCGCACTCGGCGGCTCCAACCCCGGTGACGGCAACATCATCTCCGGAAATGGTGTGTCCGGCGTCGTCGTCGACGGCAACGGCGGTGCCGGGACCACGGCCAACTTGATCAGAGGCAACTACATCGGCACAAATTCCGCCGGCACCCTCGACCGCCCTAACGGCAGTCACGGCGTTCACCTATTCGACGGGGCCAACACCAACACCGTCGGCGGTATCGGGATCGACGACGGCAATGTCATTTCGGGCAATGGGCTCAACGGCGTCTACATCGAGGACGCCGGCACCGACTCCAACAAGGTCGAGGGCAACCTCATCGGGACCAACGCGTTGGGAACCGCTGCAGTCGCCAACGGCCGGGCTGCCGTCTACATCCGAGGCGGAGCCGCGCTGACCAAGGTCGGCAGCGCGGTCCCAGGTGCCCGCAATGTCCTCTCGGGCAACGTCACTGATGGCGTCTATCTCCAGGACCCCGGAACCGACGGCACAGTCATCGCCGGCAACTTCATCGGCACCAACGCCGCCGGTGACGCGCCGATCCCCAACGGAGACCGCGGAGTGCAGATCGAGTCAGGTGCCACCAACACCACCGTCGGAGGTCTGGCGGTCGGAGCTGGCAACGTCATCTCCGGCAATACCGGCGATGGCGTCATCATCGCCGACTGGTTGGGGTTGGGCACTACCGGGACCATCGTTCAGGGCAACTTCATTGGCGTCGCCGCGGACGGCACCTCTCCATTGGGCAACGGGGCCGTCGGCGTTCATATCGACCCGGTGAGCACGAACACCATTGGCGGCTCCGCCCCGACGGCCGGCAACGTCATCGCCTACAACGCCTTCGATGGCATCACCCTCGAGGTGGCGACCGGCACCGAGAACTCGATCCTGCGCAACTCGATCTACGCCAACGGTGCCCATGGAATAGACATCGAGAACAACGGCGTGACGGAGAACGATCCCGGGGACGGGGACGGCGGTGCCAACCTCAAGCTCAACTTCCCCGACATCACCTCGGCCTCCGAGATAGGCGGGACCATCACGGTCGACTTCGACCTCGATGTGGATCCTGCCGGCAACTACCGCGTCGAGTTCTTCACCAACCCTTCGGGGGCAGACGGATCGGGCAACGGCGAGGGTGAGGTCTTCGCCTCGTCAGTGGTGGTTCCGCACCTCGGCCTCGGCGTACAGCCTTACTCACACAGCTTCGCAGGATCCGCCGGAGACGTGCTGACGGCGACCGCGACGCGCGACTTCGGCGGCACCTACGGCAACACTTCCGAGTTCTCGGACGCGTTCACCGCGGTCCTCGGCGCCTACGTCGTCAACTCGACCCGCGACCTCGTTGACCCGACGCCGGGTGATGGAGTCTGCGACACCGGCTTCACCAACTCGACGGGCATCGACACGGAGTGCACGCTGCGGGCGGCCATTCAGTCGGCCAACTTCGCGGCCGACGCTGATGTCATCGAGTTCAACATGCCGGCCTCGGAATCCGGCCATCTCGGCGGCGTCTGGACGATCACGGTGGCTGGTTCGGGTCTGCCGGCCATTGCCTTCCCGACCACCATCGACGCCACCACCCAGGCCGGCTATTCGGCCAACACGATCGCCGCTCCGGGCGCCCTCGACGGCGCTCAGGCTGTGGTCATCGACGGCGGCGGAATCACTGCCGACGGTCTGACGATCTCCGGTGACGACGTATCGATTGCCGGCCTAACCGTCAATGGCTTCGACGGACGCGGCATGCTGATCACCGGTGCTCGCGCCGCCGTCACCGGGGTATACGTCGGAACCGATGACCTCGGGACAACGGCCCAGGCAAACACCGGCCATGGCATCCAGATCAGCGGCGTCGATGCCACCATCGGCGGCCCGGCGGCCGCTGATCGCGTCCTGGTTTCGGGTAACGGCGAACAAGGCATCGAGGTCGCTGCTGCCGACGCCACGATCCGCGGCGCCATCATCGGGCTCGACGCCACCACGGCGACGGACATCCCCAACGGCCGCAACGGCATTCGCCTCAATGGAACCACCGGCGCCACCATCGGCTCTCCCGGAGCCGGCAACGTCGTCTCTGGCAACAACCTGGCGGCCGGCACTGCAGATGGCATCTACATCAACGGTGGCTCCGGTCACACCATTCAGTCCAACCTCATCGGCACCAACAGCGTCGGAGCGACTCTCGGCAACTACAGCGCCGGCATCGCGGTCGCTTCGGCCAGCGGGGTGCGGATCGGCGGCGCCGCCGGGGGAGAGGGGAACGTCATCTCGGGTAACGGGGGCAACGGTGTCACGCTGACCGGTGCCGGTGCAACCGGCAACTTCGTCGAGGGCAACTACATCGGCACCAACCCAGCCGGCAACGGGCCGGTCCCCAACAGCACCGGCGTCGCCGTCCTCGGTGACGCCAACGCCAACATCATCGGCGGCTCGGTGTCGGGTGCGGGCAACGTCATCTCTGGCAACACGACCGACGGCGTGCGCGTCACCGGGGCGGGCGCGGTCGGCAACAAGATCCTCGGCAACTTCATCGGGACCGACTTCACCGGAACGGTTGACCTCGGCAACAACCAGAGCGGCGTTGAGATCAGCGGCGCCACCGGCACCATCGTCGGCGACACCGGAGTGGACGAGGGCAACGTCATCTCCGGCAACAACATCAGTGGCGTTGCCATCATCAGTGGAGCCACCGGGACGCTGGTTCACAACAACATCGTCGGCCTCGATGTCTTCGCCGGGACCGATCTTGGTAACACCTTCATGGGTGTGGCCATCACCAACGCATCTACCGGCAACTACGTCGGGGGCGCTATGGCCGACGAGGGCAACGTCATCTCCGGCAACAACACCGACGGGGTCTACCTGGCGGACGCCGGGACCGACGGCAACTTCGTATATGGCAACCTCATCGGCACCGACGCTGCCGGGGTTGTCGACCTCGGCAACAACGACGATGGCGTCGACATCCAGAACGGCGCCTCCAACAACTTCGTCGGAGGCGACACGGCACTCAAGCGCAACGTCATCTCGGGCAACAACAGTGACGGCGTCTCGGTGAACGGCGGCAGCTCTACCGGGAACACCATCATGGGCAACCGCATCGGCACCAATGCTCCGGGAACGGGTCCGATCCCCAACGGCGACGACGGTATCGACCTCCAGGCCGCCAGCGGCACCTTCATCGGTGGCATCAACCCCAACGAGGGCAACCTGATCTCGGGCAACACCAGCGCCGGAATTCACATCTCGGTCGCCGCTTCCCTGCTCAACACCATCTACGGAAACCTGATCGGCACCGACGTCGCCGGTACCGGACCGATCCCCAACAACTTCGGGGTTCGTATCAGCACCAACGCCTGGATTAGCGCCATCGGTGGCACCACGGCTAGTCACAAGAACGTCATCGCCTTCAACACCCAAGAGGGCATCGTGATCGAGTCGGCGACTGCGTACGACTTCCAGATCATCGGCAACTCCATCCATGGCAACGGAGCCCTGGGCATCGACCTTGACAATGACGGGGTCACCCCGAACAACCCTGCAGATTCGGGAGCCAACGAACTACTCAACTATCCCGAGATCACCGCGGCCACCGAGGCTGGCGGCACGGTTGACGTCGACTTCGATCTGGAGGTTCCCGACGCCCCCAACGGCTGGTATCGAATCGAGTTCTTCTCCAACAGCGCTGCCGATGGCCTCGGCTTCGGCGAGGGCGAGACCTTGGTGAGCACGGTCGACGTCGATCACACGGCCGGTCCAGGCTCACTGCCGTTCTCCCACTCCTTCGCTGGCTCTGCGGGCGACATCGTCACCGCCACCGCAACCGAGTGCACCGACGGAGCCACCTGTTCCACGTTCGGCTCGACTTCGGAGTTCTCGGCTGCGGTCACGGTCGAGTTTGCGATACCTGCGTCAGCGGGAGACATCATCATCAACGAGTTCCTGTACGAACAGACGACTGGCGGCGGCAACAACGATGAGTTCGTCGAGTTCTTCAATGCCTCAGCAGGAGTAGTGGACATCAGCGGCTGGCGATTCCACAGCGCCGACCTCGACCCGGACTACACGTTCCCCGGCAGCACGACTCTCAACCCTGGTGAATACGCAGTTGTCTGGATCGGCGATAACACCGCCATCACACAAGCCCCAGGAGCTGCCTTCCAGGATTGGATGGGGCTCAAAGGGAAGATCACCAACAGCGGCGATCAGATATACCTCTTGGACTCAGGCGACGGGCTTATCGACTACGTCGCTTTCGGCGGAGGCGACGGAGGTCCCGTGCCTCCCGTATCGGAATGGGACGCCACCTACCAAGCGTCCCTCGCTGGTGCCGCCACCGCGCAGTCCATCAGCCTGACCCCGAATGGGGTCAACGGCAATGACAGCGCCTGCTGGGAGATCACAACAAGCACCGACGCCAGCGGCCGCTGTGTCGGGTACCAACCGACCGTAGACAATCCCGGCGCTGGCATCTGGAGCGCCGGCGACAGCAACAACAACGTCGGTGGAAACAGTGCTCCCACCGATATCGCCCTCGCTCCATCGACCGTCGCCGAGAACGTACCGATCGGCACAGTGGTCGGTACATTCTCCACCACCGACCCCGATGGTGGCGACACCCACACCTACGCCCTGGTGGCAGGCCTTGGCGACGGGGATAACGGTCTCTTCACCATCGTCGGCAGCCAACTGCGGACTGCGGTTTCGCTGGACTTCGAAACCCTTGGGTCCTCACTGGCCATCAGGATCGAGACCACCGACTCGGGCACCGGCAACCTCACCTACGAAGAGGCGATGTCGGTAACACTGACTGACGTCAACGACGACCCGGTACTGGGCGCCATTGGCAACCAGGGCGGCCCCGAGGGCTCTCCTATGGGCTTCGATGCTTCTGCCACCGACCCCGACGTGCCGGCCCAGACACTGGTCTTCAGCCTCGACACCACAACCCCAGGCCACACCCTGCCCGCGGTCTACGCCTGGAACGCCAACACCGGGGTCTTCTCTTGGACGCCCAGCGAGTCAGAAGGTGGCACCGCTCACACCTTCATGGTGGTGGTTACAGACAACGGGGCTCCGGTCGCTACCGACACCGAGATCATCACCCTGACCGCCAACGAGACCAACGACCCACCGGTGATCACCAACCCCGGCCCGCAGTCCGATAGCGAGGGCGATGTGGTTTCCCTTCCCATCGTTGCTACGGATCCCGATCTGCCGTCACAGACGCTGACATATCGGGCCACTGGCTTGCCCTTCGGCTTGGCGATTGACCCAGGCACAGGAGCCATCTCTGGCACCATCGCTTCGTGGGCCGCTGGCGGGAGTCCCTTCACCGTCGAGATCACCGTGGATGACGGGGCCACGGGTACTGATGTTGAGTCCTTCCCGTGGACGGTGGCTCCTGTGAACGACGCTGTAACGGCCAACGACGATGGTCCCTTCTTGGTGGCCGAAGACGGCACGCTGATCGTCGGCCCCTCTGAGATGGAGTTCACCCTTGCGTTCGGCAGCGCCGGATCGGGACCGGGGCAGTTCGCCGGCAATAGGGGTGTCACCATCGCGGCCGACGGCTCGGTCTACGTCGTCGACACGGGCAATAACCGGGTCCAGAAGTTCGATGCCTCCGGGACATATCTGCTCGAGTGGGGCACGACTGGAACCGGTCCGGGCCAGTTCGACACGCCGATGGACGTGGCGGAGGCACACGACGGCTCGATCTACGTATCCGACCTCTTCAACCACCGAATCCAGGTGTTCGATTCGGTCGGCACCTACCTCTTCGAGTTCGGCACGGCCGGCCCAGGCCCCGGTCAGTTCAACAGCCCGCGCGGGTTAGACTTCGGCCCCGGTGGCCTTCTCCACGTGGCCGATACCTACAACCATCGGGTTCAGGTATTCCACCCGGACGGAACCTTCGTGCGCCAATGGGGCAGCTTCGGGACCGGCTCCGGGCAGTTCAACGCACCTCGTGATTTGGCTGTCGATGCCTACGGCGATGTGTACGTCGCCGACTCCTTCAACGACAGAATGCAGAAGTTCGACAGCTCGGGGGCCTACCTGCTGGAGTGGGGGACTCCAGGTACGGGCGCAGGCGAGTTCGACTTCCCACGATCGGTTGACATCGACATCTTCGGTCAGGTTTTCATCGCCGACTCTTTCAACGATCGAGTGCAGGTCTTTGACGCCACGGGTGGGTACAGCGCCAGCTACGGCACGTTCGGCACCGGCCCTGGAGAGTTCGACAGCTCCTATGGCATTGCCTTTGCGGCCAACGGCGATCTCTATGTTGGGGACATCGGTAACAGCCGGATACAGCGCCTGGACCTCACCGGCGCCGTCTCTAATGACGTCGACCTCGATGTTCCCAACGAGGTGCTGACCGTTTCTCTCGATACCGATGTCAGCTTCGGAGTGCTGGCGCTCGCCGCGGATGGTTCGTTCACCTACTCGCCCGATCCCGACTACTTCGGTCCCGACTCCTTTGTGTATCAGCTGTGCGATGACAGCGCATCGTGCGATACAGCGACCGTCTCCATCACCGTGACCAACGAGAACGACCCACCCACCGCCATCTCCATCGACTCGACCGCAATCGCCGAGAACCAGCCGGTGCCCACCACGGTTGGCACCTTCAGC
>JAOTWH010000050.1 GCA_029863035.1 Acidimicrobiia bacterium
TGGGGGGAGGGTGGACCCTTTTCCTCCACCGCCCGAAGGGTGGGGGAGGTGGCCGAGGCCGTAGGCCGAGGTCGGAGGGGGAGCTGATGTGCAGCACCTCCAGCCGCGCCGAAAAGCCCCGCAGGGTCCGCACCCCCATCCCCCCTTCGCTTCGCTCGGGGTACTTCCCCCGCAAGCGGGAGAAGGTAAGACCTGCAGGCGGAGGGGGCTATCGCCAAAGAAAAGAAAGGGCCCCTTCCGGGGCCCTTTCTTTCTCTATTCAATCGATTGACTAGAGCTGGACGTCGATCCACACCAGACGGTGGTCCGAGCTGGGGAACGGGAACGTTCCGACCAACGCGAACAAGGGGTCGGTGCTCGCAGGCCAGAAGACCCCGGCGTCGGCGATCTTCATGTTCTTGCGCGGCAGCACGTAGTCGGCCCGCAGGTTGCCGGGCGCAAAGTCACTGAAGTCGGCCGTGTCGAAAGCCGGGTCACTCAGATGATCGACATTGGCGCCACCCTGCAGTCCGTTCTGCTCGACTCCCCCAGCGCTCGACGGCGTCACCTTGGTGTTCACCTTGGGATGGTCCAGCAATAGTTGAGCCGAGCCCGGGATGCTGTCACCGTCCAGCGGATCCGAGTTCTGGTCGCCGGCGATGACAAACAGATCGTTAGCGGCAAGGCCGCCGTAGTTGCCGTTGTCGTCGTAGATGTACCCACCGCTGCCAGGCTGGATGTAGTCGGCCCAGAAACGGATCTCGTCATGGTTGCGAGTGCCGTTGCGATCCTCAGGTCCATCGAACACCGGAGGCGTCGGGTGGCTCACCAGGAAGTGAACCGTGCCGTCACCGATCACGATGGGAACGTCCCAGTGGCTCTTCGAAGACAAGCGGAACGAGTCGAGCTCGGGACCTGGGGTGTACCAGGGTGTGCCCGGTGGGTCCTCTGGCAGCAAGGCTCCCGGCATGTCCTTCCACTTGAAGAGCTGGAAGGTGCGAACGCTGTCGTAGTCGATGGGGTACATCGACAGTACGGCCATGCCGAACTGGCCCGGGAAGAAGCCGAAGCCATAGGAGTCGTTTGGCACGAAGTCGCCGGCCGCGCCGCTGTTGTCGTAGTCGAAGCCGGAGAAGATTCCGGTGTTCGACGGAGCGATGAACGTGTACGGGTACACGATCGGCTCCGCCGTGCCGTGTGCAACGGATAGGTAATTCGTCTGGAAGCTGGCCAACGCCGCTGGATCGAAATCGAACTCATTGATCAGCAGCACGTCGGGGCGGGTTCGCTGGATGATCTCGGCTATCGCATCCGGCTGGGCACTGCCCGGCACCGCCAGCTCAGCCCCCAGGTCTCCGGCGTTGTTCCGGTTCAACGAAGCGTTGAACGTTGCGAACCGAACATCATTGGCAGGGCCCGACTTGGCAGACTTAGCTGTCGCCACCGCCGGCAGCAGCGCCAAGACGAGCGCAGTCGCCAGCCCCAGGGTCAACATCCGTTTCGTCTTCATTTGTTGTGCACCTCTCTGTTAAGCAGGCGGGCCGGTCGACCGACCCGCCCGCATCTCCTTGCCTATTTGTTCTTCTGACTAATCGGCACGGTCACCGTCGCCGAGGCGATAGTGCTATTGCCGCAGGCGTCGGTGACTTCATAGGTGATCGTGTAGACCCTTCCCTCTCCAGTCCCGGACCGCTCGGCCCGGAGCTGGAAGGTGAAGTCGTCAACGATGACGATGTCGTTGGGCGTGTCGCCGTCACCAAGACCGTCGTCGGGCTCATTCGACGTCACCGACAACAGAGTCACGGTGGCATTCGGATCGGCGTCGGTGACATCGACCGTCGTTGTCACGTCGGCGTACTTGTGGTTGGGTGGCCACAGGCTGTCGGGCGAAGCCGTCACCTCCACCGCCGGGGCAGTGGTCTCGCAAATCCCCACCACCACCGGGTCGTGGTCCGACGACCGGAACTCGTCCGGGTTGAACAACAACGGCTGGTTGAAGCTGTTGTAGTCCAACCCACTCGGTTCGTCGGCGTTGACGTGCCAGAAGTCGGCCCCGGTTACCCGTGCCAACAAGGCTCCGCTGGCGAGCCCGTGATCCAGATACCCGCTCTGCGAGAAGAAGTTGAACGAGTAGGCGCCATCGGCGAAACCCGTACCAACGAACATCTCGATGAGGTCGGTGTAGCCACCGGTCTCAATGGTGACGACGGGATCCTCCTGGGCATATGCGTTCAGGTCCCCCATGATGAGGAACTGACTGTTCCCGGCGCCCGTGGGATCGCCGGCGAGCCAATTGACCAAGGCCAAAGCAGCACTGTCACGGGTCTGGTTGCAGTTGCCCTGCCCATCGCCGATGTCGGGGTCACCGATATCGGCACAGGCACTGCCCTTCGACTTGAGGTGGTTCACCGCGACCGTGATCAGGTCATCCGTGCCATTCTCCTGGAAGGTCTGGGCCACCACCGGACGGTTCCTGGTGTCGTTGAATGTCGGATCGACGCTGGAGTCGAGGATGGCGAATGTCCCAACCGGCGTCACCGACGCCGGCTTGTAGATGATCGCCTGCCGGATCGCGTCGCTGCCCACCGCTCCCGAAGCTATGTAGTCGTAGGTCCCCGGTGCGGTGGCGTTGAGCCCCGCTACCAGGTCAGCCACCGGCACGTCACCCGGATAGTTCTCGATCTCCATCAGGCCAACGATGTCTGCGTCCAGATCGCTGATGGCATTCACCAGCTTCGCTCTTTGCTGGTCGAACTCGAGAACGCTGTCGGCGCCGCGACATCCCTGGTCGCTCAGTGGCCCGCAGATGTTCCTCACCAGAGGGTCGGAATCGTTGTTGTCCAGCGTGGTGAAGTAGTTCAGCACGTTGTACGCCGCCACCTGGATTGAACCGCCAACGTCCGGCACGCCAGGTCGAACGTTGACCCTGGTGAAGTTCACCGCCGCTGTCGGGTGCACCTCGTACACGCCGAACGCATAGCTCAGCACACCGGTCACGCCATCGACCGAATCACCGGTACGCAGCGTGTTGCCTGGGCCGAGGTACGGCGGCAAGGGCAAAGGATTCTGCACGCTGCTGCCGTCGTCTAGCTGGATGCGGCTCCGGTTGTTCAGGTCCTGCAGAGCGATCGCGGCGGCTCCCGGAGCGACAACGTTGGTTGGGTTGTCCTGGGCGCCCCCGACCGAGAGGTCCACCTCACCGAAGCGAGCCTGAGTGAAGTTGCCAGAGGCAAACAGCGTCTGTGGGAAATCGACGGCCATGCCTTCGGTGGACTCGAAATCGTCGACCGCCGCAACCGGCAAAGTCAAGGTCGACGCCGAGGCGATGTCCGTGGCGTTGCAGTCGATAACAGCCTCAACGTTGTTGAGCTCCGTGAGACCGTTGAACTCGGCTACGGCCCCCCGCACTCGCACCACGTCGCTGACATCCAGCGCCACGGCGTTGGCCGGATCGAAGACGAAGATGCCCTCCGACGTCAGCGCATCGCCGTCGGCCTCCGCGTCCTCCTCCTGGACGAAGAATCCGTTGAGGCCCGTGCCTCCCTGGAAGTCACCCACCACGACACCCTCGACCTCGCGAATGTTGCCCACGTCTCCGCTGGCCAGACCAGCGCCCTGGATGTCGTGGATCAGCGTGGCCGGGTCACCACAGATTCCCACCGGGTCCGTGAGCACGGTGATGGCGACGTTGACGGCGCCGGGCGTGTTCTCGGCCTCGCCCAGCGCGGGTGAACCCGGGAATCCCGGAATCCCGAACAGGTCGAAGTCGTTGCGCACCCAGTCGGTGGCCGCGTCGGTGTCGAGGCCGTCCGGGATGCGCGATGCGCCACCCGGAGCGAAGCTGCTGACGCCGTCGTAGTTCGGGCCGAGCACCACGCTGGAGTAGGTGAGGTCGCCCGCGTTACCGTCGAAGACGGCGACATCGTCGACGATTCTCGTCCATGGCGTGAAGTCGATCGCCCCGTTGTCGTCGGCGTCGATGTCGTTCCCGACGCTGCCGCTGAAGCCTTCGACAAGGATCAGCGTGACCGACCCATTCTCGATACTCAGATTGCCAACGCTCGTGGTCCAGAACCCGCCACCATCGGTGGTGCCGACCGGGAATGTGCGATCGATGTTGCCTTTGCTCGAGTCGCCTTCGATCTCGATGACGGTGAATGCCGAGTAGTCGGTGCTGGCATCCCCGAACACCTCGACGTATTCGACATCGGGGCTGCCGGTCGTGCTCGCGGAGAACTCGTTGATGACGGGGTCACTAGGGCCGCCCCCGCCGTTGCAGTTGGCCGTGTGGGTTCCCAGGCCGTCGAAGGTGTTTTGAGCTAAGACATCCCACTCGACGGATGCGTCGAAGGCGTTGCTGAAGTCGGTGTCGCCGGCACACACGGCCGCCTTGCGCCGCAAGGTGTCGTCTTGGCCTCCACCAGGCCACTGGCTTCCCGGGTCAACGCCATTCTGGCCAAATGCATCCACGATGACACCGCCTTTGCGCAGCACCACGCCATCATCGCCGTTGAAGTTGATGACCGCGCTACTAACCAGATCTGCCTGAGCCAGAATCGCGGCATCCGCACTGCCGTGCGCCAATACAAAAACGTCGCCATCAAGGATGGTTCCGGAAAGTGGCACTGTCTGACTAGGAGTGGCGTTGCCATTGCTGTAGAGCTCCAGGGTGTACCCATCCTCGGCAAGGCCAACGTCGCCACCGGTGCCGTTGTAGATCTCGATCGCTTTGTTGAATGAGCTGCCTTCGATGTACTCCGAAAGGAACAGCTCGCTCGTCGCCGCCGTCGCCGGAGCGGCCGTCAGGGCCAAAGCCGGCAGCAGTGCCGCCAACATCGCCAGAACCAAAATCGAGACCAGGCTCTTTCTTCTCGCTACTTCCACTGTTCCTCCGTTGTCGTCTGATAGTTCAATAAAACCAGAGAGCCCCGGGCCGAAGCCCGGGGCTCTGTTCGTCTCTTCTCCTAGGGCAGCTCGTTGACCCGATCGGTGGGCGGTGGATCGACGGGGCTGAACGCTGCCAGGTAGTTGGCAAGCGCCTCTAGGTCGTTGCCACCGTCGAGTCGCAACGCCGGGTTGATCGTGCCGAACGTCGTGAAGTTGTCCCCGCCGTCGGCGAGGAAGTTGTTGGCCGTCACGATGTACGTGCTGGCTGGAGCCAGCGGTACGCCGTTCAACTCGACATTGCTGATAGTCACCGATGTGCAGTTGGTGACGTCTGCAACGGTCTCGAATGTCTTCGCCAGGTCATAGGTGAACCCATCAGACACGCCGAGGTGCAGGAAGGGTCGGCTCGAGCCGGCCGGCTGGCACTGCTCCTCGAGTACATCCACGATCTGGGCGCCGGTCATCGGGAACGTCAACAGCGTGTTCCCGAACGGCTGGAAGGTGAACGCCTCGCCGTAGGTGACCACTCCGTCTCCCTCAGTACCCGACTGCGCGTACGTCAGATCGGAACGCACCCCACCCGGGTTCATGAACGCGACCTCGGCGCCGTTGGCCGACGTCGCCCACGCCTGGGCGTCGGCAACGAGATTGCCGGCCGGCGACTCGATCGTCCGGTCATCTGCGGATCCGCCGCCCCGGTTGATGTCCGCGCTGATCGTCCCGAGCGGGATGTCGCCGGCGTCAGCGGCGAGAGGGGCCCACTTGTCGATCACTGCGGTGACCGCAGGATCAGGTGTCAGCAACGCCCGATCGACCACGTGGTTGGTCGCCGTGCTCTGAGCGCGGACCACCTCCTTGGTCTTCTTGTCGAGAACCAAGTTCAGCTCCGACACCACCCGCCCGTAAGAGTAAGCACTGGTGACGATGCGGGGCTGACCGGCCGCGTCAGGAAGCACACAGTTGTAGGGCAGGTGTGTGTGGCCGGTGATCAGCGCGTCGATCTCGGGATCGAGAGCATCGTTGATAGCAACGATCGGTCCGGAGATGCCGGCGCATGCGTCCACGTCACCTGGGGGCGGCGTCTGCGACCCGCCCTCGTGCAACAGCACCACGATGGCCTCGACGTGCTTGCGCTTCAGCTCGGGGACCAGGGCGTTGGCGGTCTCCGCTTCGTCGAGGAAACTCCAGCCCTGGATGCCGGATGCGGCGACAAGGGTGTCAGTGGCTTCGAGCGTCATGCCGATGAAGGCGACTTTGACGCCCTGGATGTTCTCGATCTGGTACGGCGGCAATGGTGTCTTGCCGGTGGTGTCGTTGATCGTGTTGGCCGCCAACCATTGGAAGTCGGCGCCGTCGTATGGGTCGCCCGGGAAGTAGCAGCCATCAACAGGGTGGCAGCCACCATCCTGCATGCGGAGCAGCTCGGTGACACCTTCATCGAACTCGTGGTTGCCGACACCGGAGATGTCAAGTTGCATGGCGTTCAGGGACTCAACCGACGGTTCGTCGTGGAAGAGCCCGGAGAAGGCCGGCGAGCCACCAATGAGGTCACCAGCAGTGACGGTCAGGCTGTAGCGGTTGCCCTGGCGCAGCTCGTTGAGCTTGGCGGAGAGAAACTGTCCTCCTCCGGCCGGCACGCCAGCTACGTCGCCAGCGGCGTCCGCCTCAACGTGTCCGTGGTAGTCGTTGAACGCCAGCAGCTGGAGTTCAACGGTCTTGTTGGGCTGCTTGGCCTCGGCGTTAGGTGCCGCAACCATGCTCGCCAGGAGCAGAGCCAGTACAGCCACAGCCGCCAAAACGCGGCGCTTGAAAGTGAGTGTCATCTTCATCCCTCTCTTAGTCGATGACGCCGCGACGTTACGCGGCTGGAACATACGAGCAGTGGCCGGTCAAAGACCAGAAGGTGAAAGCTCGGGGAAGTGAGTTCACGCAGCGTTGCCACCAACCCGAACCCTAACTACGACCAGTGGCGCCAACAGGGCCGAAGTGCCGAATTCTTTTCGCGATTAGCTCGCGAAATTACTCGACCACTCGCCGGCAGCTCCATCGACCCCACGCCCCCCAGCGGTGATCAGTGCGGAGTGAGTAATCGACCAGGTAGGCGGCGGAAGCGATATTGGCTGCCGGATCGGTGCGATCTGCCTGTGGATAACCGGCCGCGGGTGACACCCAGTTCCAGGTCCCCTCCATGAACTGAAACAGCCCGGTGGCCTCGGAGCTGGGATTAACCGCCGAGGGATTGCCCCGGCTCTCGCAATACATGACGTCGAGAGCCTGCTCGACGAGCTCGGGTGGGAAGTGCTCCTCGACCAGCGACCGCCAGTTCTCCACGTTGGCGCCGCGGGCGTTGCGGCGAGCGATCGCCTCCTCTAGTTCAACGACCGCCTCTTCATACGCGCCATCCGCAGCAACCACACGCCCACCGGCTGACCGGGTGATCAGGGCGGCAGCGTCGAGCGCCAGCGACGCCTCGGCCAGAGCACGATCGCTGTCCCAGCGGAGTTGCTCGACCCGGGCCAGCGCCTCATCGAGTTGCGCTCGCAGGTCGGCCAGTTCTTCGGCATCGGTCGCTGCCCGATGAGAAGCGCGCTGTGACGCGCCGGCCGCTCTGTCAAGCACGGCTCTTCCAGCCGAGTACTCCTCGAAGGTGCCCGCAACGAAGAAGAGGTCCCACGCCGAGCTGCCGCCGTCCATGTAGGCGGCCACCGTTCGCTGTCTCGTCTCGAACCTGTGCTTGGCAACATCGGCTTCGGCGTCGGTTACGAGCTGGATGATCTCGGCCACATCGAACGCGGCTCGCTCGGCCTCGAGCGTCACCGAGCGGTACGAGGTGATGGCGGTGGCCACCCGCATCTGGGCGCCGTTGAGGTCCAACTCGGCAACGGCCAACAACTGCTCGGATGCGGCCAGATCTGCCTCGGCAGCCTCAACAGCTTGTTGGGCCTCCTCTACCGAGGCCAATGCTGCCCCGGGCAAGAGGGCAGCGATGAGGACCAGCGCGACCGAAGCCGCCAACCTTTTCATCGCTGGATGGTGCCGACAGTGTCACCTCCATCCAAGGACCGTTTAGCTAGATGCTGCCTAGCAAAGGCGTTTACTCGACTCCGACGGTCCCCGCTACCGCAGCGGCCTGGTGACTGGCACCCTCGGCTGCGGCTTCGTGGCCCTCGATGTCGATCTTGGGAAGCCAGTCGAGCCACTTGGGCAGATACCAGTTCCAGTCGCCGAGCAGCCTCATCGAGGCTGGGACCAGGACGGAGCGCACCACGGTGGCGTCGAGGAACACCGCCACCGCCAGGCCGAAGCCCATCTGCTGGAGGAACACCAACTCTCCGGCGGCGAAGCCGCCGAACACCGCCACCATGATGAGGGCGGCGCCGGTGATGATGGCCCCGGTGGTACGCAGGCCGTGCGCCACCGACAGTGCGTTGTCACCGGTTCGGTCGAAATGCTCGCGGATGCGGGTGAGCAGGAACACGTGGTAGTCCATCGATAGCCCGAACAACACTGCGAACAGGAACAGCGGCAGCCACGCTTCGATCGACTCGACCTCCAGGAACCCGAAAAGGCCCTTTATCCAATCGGGGCCAACACCGGCCTGGAAGAACAGCACGACCATCCCGTAGGCGGCCGCCACCGACAACAGGTTGAGGATGATCGCCTTCACCGGCAGCACCACCGAACGGAACACCACGGTCAATAGCAGGAAGCTGAGACCGAGAATGAAGATGAAAACGATCGGAGTGAAGGTGTCTACGTCATCAAAGAAATCAATGGTGAAGGCCGTGAACCCACCGACCAGAACATCGACACTGGTACGCGCGAACGCCTCGGGTACTAGCTCGGCACGAAGGTTCTCGACGGCCGCGGTGGACACCTCGCTCTGAATATCGCCCGATAGTGGCACCGACAGCAGCGCCAGGTCGCCGGCGTCGTTCACCACGACGGGATCGGGTGGGCCGAAGATGCGGTTGGACGACATGGCTGCTTGCAGGTCGGCAAGCGCCGATTGAACGCCGTCGTCGATAGGACCGTCGACCAAGATCTCCACCGGCTGGCCAACCCCACCGAGCCCGAAGTCCTCGACCAAGATGTCGAAGGCTTGCTTGGTCTCGAGGCGGTCGGGCAGCGTGCTGGCGCCGGCGAAGCCGGTGTTCATACGCAGGCCGAACGAACCCAGAAGCAGCAGGAGTCCAGCGCCCCCTATGAGCCACACCAAAGGCTTCGCCATCACCGCCTCGGTGATGCGATCCCACATCCCACCCACCTTGTCTACGTTGCGGAGCGACTCCTTCTTGCGAACCCGGCCCAGATTGATGCGGTCGCCCAGCAGGGACAGCACGGCGGGGAGCAGCGTCATCGACGCAGCCACAGCCAATATCACAACGAGGATGGCGCCCACCGCCAGGCTGCGGAAGATGGTGTTGGGCAAGAACAGCAGCCCGAACAAAGCCAGCACCACCGTCATCCCTGAGAAGAAGACGGCGCGGTTAGCGGTGGCCCCGGCACGTCCGATCGCTTCGAGCTTTTGGTAGCCGCGCACCCGTTCCTCGCGATAACGCGCCACGATGAACAGCGAGTAGTCGATGCCGACGGCGAGGCCCATCATCGTGATGAAGTTGACGACGAAGAACGACAGAGCGAACGCTTTCCCCACTAGCGCCGTCATGCCGATGGCGCTCGCGATGGCGGCGATGGCCAGCAAGATCGGGATACCGGCCGCCACCGCGGCCCCGATCACGACAAGCAGCACCACCAGCGCAACGGCAACGCCGATGAACTCCCCCTTGGCCAGCGCTTCTTCCGCCAGCTCGGTGTAGTCGTTGTTGGAGGTCCCGAACCCGAACAGGCGAGCCGTCATGCCGGCCGGGGCCTCCACCTGGTGAACGGCCTGCACCAGCTCCTCGGCATCCGTTGAGGCCTCATCGAGTTCGGTGTTGGCGAGCAGCACCGTTACCACCAGCTGCTGCCCATCCTCGGAGACTATGGCCAGACCATTGGCTCCGACTGGGAAAACCCCTTGGATCTTGTCCGGGCCGAGCTCCGCAGCAGCCGTGATCAGTTCACCGACGTAGCTCTCGAAGGCAGGGTCAGCCACGCTCGTCGAAGCGGAGCTAACCACTAGGAATTCGCTGAAAATATCTGGTCCGCCCCCCTTGCCCGGCTCAAGGCGTTCCTCAACGAGAACCTGAGCCCGCTTCGACTCCGGGTTATCAGTGAAGTCGAAGTCGGTGGTGAGGGCGTCTGCCAGAAAGGCCCCGCTGAGGCCGAAGGCAAGCAACAACACCGCGAGCCAGACTCCGATTACCACCCAAGGGCGCTTGCTCGAAGCGCGAGCGATCTTCTCCGGATTCATGCTTCCCCGCTAGGCAGTGAACCGCCCGATGGTAGAAGAGACATCGCCCCGTTGGACGTGATCTAACTCCAAAGCAGCCTCGAGAGCCTCGGCCTCGATGGCCTCCTCACCTCTGGCGCGATGCCACCGGTCCCACAGAACCAACATCGATGGAAGCACCAAAACGGCTGCGGCCAAGGCGAAGGCGATGGCGTAGACGGTGACCAACCCGAACTGCTGGAACGGAATGAGGGACGCCGTCATCAGGATTCCGAAACCGGCGATGGTGGTGAGGGCCGAACCGGCCAGCGCCCCACCAGTGTGGGTGGCGGTTTCGCGGATGGCCTCCTCCGGCGTGTCGAACCGCAATCGATCTTCCTGGAATCGATGGGTGATGTGGATGGTGTAGGGCACGCCGATTCCAATTGCCAAAGCCGACACAGTGGCCGTTACCGGTCCGAAGGCGATCCCGGTGGCAGCCATCATGCCGAACGTCCACAACACCACAAGCGCCACCGGAAGGGTGGTCACCACGCCGAGGAACGGACGCCGCGACTCGATCATGAAGTTGATCATCAGCAGCACCATTGCGGCGAACACGGTTATCGCTAGCGAGCTCACCTGGGATGATTGCAGGGACGCGATGACAACCGAGTTGATGATCTCGTCCGACGTGGGCACCGCCGACAGACCTGCGGCAGCTACCGGCTCGAAGGCCACACGGAGGTCGTCGTTGAGCTGCGATGCTCCCGATTCGCCGGCTCGCGTGGTGATATCGAACAGGACCGCGCTGAAGCTTCCGGCGTCTCTGTGCAGGAAGCGACTGGTGTTGTCGAGATCGGCCACGGTCATGGCGTCGTAAAGACCATCCACGTCGGCGTTTGCCGAGACCATGAACGACCCATCGCCGATCCCAGCTGTTCGAGCCGCCGCCGCCACCCCCTCGTCGAACGAGGGGCTGTCAGGATCGATCAGCGAGGCAAGGACGCTCAGCGGCGATTGCGCCGCTGGGGCGTCGCCGAAGAGCACCACGTTCTCTGTGCCGCTCAGGTTCTGGAATGAATCCACCATGGCATTGTGATTGGCAGCCGTCGCCACATCGCCCTCGATGATTATCTGCGAGGTCTCGCCGAACCCACCTCCGAACTCATCGACCAAGGTCTCGAAGGTCGGAATCAACGCATTGGGCCGGGGCACGAAATCGGTGAAGGAGAACTCCGTACTGAGTTGGGTCACGCCGTAGGCACCCACCACTCCGAGGGCGAGCGCCACCGTCACGGTGAGTACCGGCACCTTCTCTGCTAGCCAGGCGGTGCGCCCGATGAGCTTGGGCAGGCTGCGTTCCGCCGTCTCACCGAACGCCTGGCGAGGAAGCCGGTTCCCAGCCTCGGCACGCCGGTCCAACAGGATGCGGGCACTGGCGACGAACGTCATCATGAGGAGGAACGAGGCACCGATACCGATGGCGGCCAGGAGCCCGAAATCCTTCAGGGCAGGAATGGGGCTCACCAGGTTGGTCAGGAACCCAACAGAAGTTGTGACCGTGGCCAGCACCAGGGCGACGCCGACAGTGTGCATCGACGCCTCCATCGCCTTGCCCACGGGATTGGCAGAGTCGCTGGCCTCCTCGCGATAGCGCGATGAAAGGTGAATGGCGTAGTCCACCCCGAGGCCGATCAACAAGATCGGAATGATCTGAGTCATCGGCCCAAAGTCGTTAACAAGACCGAGGTACTTCGGCCCGAGCAGCACGCCGAATCCGTTCATCCAGAAGATGGCCAGGAAGATGGTGGCCATGGTCAGACCCATGTCGGCCGCCGAGCGCCGGAACGACACCAGCCGTCGCACGCCAATCGGTTTCATCCAGAAGACGAACAGCAAGATGAAGACGATGATCATGGCCGCGAAGCCGAACAGGCGGCCGATCTCTTCTTGGAACTCATCGCCGGTGGCGAAGATCAACTCGATCGAGAAGGGTTCGGCGGAATACCCAGCCGGAAGATCTAGCTCCTGTATCGAAGCGGCCAAGTCCGACTCGACGTCCATGAAGTCCTCGAAGTCGACCGTCGGGTCGAACTCGTCGATGGCCGGTCCATCGAACGCGGGCGCGTTGATGAAGACAAGCACCAGCCCCTTACTTGCGGACGAGGCGTCGAGGTTTTGGTCTGCCGACAGGAGCGAAGAGCTGATTCCCGCCAGGTCGTCTGGAAGGTTGGACACGGCCTCGTTGTATGCCGCCTTGAGGTCTGCGTCGGTGGTCGGTTCAGGTGCTCCGTCGGCCAACGCCTGTTGCAGCGGCAGCATGTAGGAGATCACGGAGGGCTGCTCCGGTCTTTCCGCTAGCAGGGGAGCCAGGTCGGAACTGTCGATTGCACCCAAAATCGCCCGAACAGTCGCTAGCCCATCGAGGTCGAGGGCATCGCCATCCTCCGCCGACACCAGCACCTGGAGTACAGACACGGTGGAGTCCTCACCGAACAGCTCGGAGATGCGGTCGGCCGCCAACAGCTCTTCGGCGTCGGGAGCGAAGCCGTCGTTGCCGTCGCTGATCACCGCCTGGAACGAGAAGCCGGCCAGCACGAACGATACGACAAGGATCGCGATGAGAGTGGGCCACGGCCACTTGACCGTTAGGCGCGACAAACCGTTGACGAGCGTCTTCATGATTCCCCTTCTTAAGGCCGTTGAGTCCGG
>JAOTWH010000051.1 GCA_029863035.1 Acidimicrobiia bacterium
CAGTTCATCCGGAGCATTAGGACTACTCGAAAAGGAGAAACCGAAATGGTCGAGGAGCTCAAAGGAGCCATCGCATTGGTGGGCTACGGCCTGGCAGCGATTGGCCCCGGCATCGGCATCGGCATCGTGGTTGGGAACGCCATCACAGCGATGGCACGCCAGCCAGAAGCCGCAGCCGTTGCCCGCACAACCATGTTCCTAGGCATCGCGTTCACGGAGGCGCTAGCCCTCATCGGGTTCGTGCTCTTCTTCATCGCCTGAGGAAGGACTCGAAATGAACGCCATGCTTATCGCAGCGCAATTCCTGGCGCAGGCTGAAGAAGAAGAAGCGTCGGAAGGGATTGACCTCCTTCTGCCGGAGTCTTCGGAGCTCATCGCAGGGATCATCGCTTTCGCCATCATCTTCGCGGTGGTGTGGAAGTACGCGTTGCCCCAACTGAAACAGACCCTGGAGAACCGCCAGGCGGCTATCACCGGGCAGCTACAAGAGGCCGAGGGCGCCAAGCAGGAGGCCGAGAGCTTGCTAAACGACTACAACCAGCAGCTGGCCGGCGCCCGCACCGAAGCCGATCGCATCATCGAAGAAGCGCGCCAGACAGCCGAATCGATGAAGGCAGACATGATCGCCAAGGCCCAGGCTGAGGCCGCCGGCATCGCCGGGCGTGCTCAAGAGGAGTCGGCGGCCGAGCGCGAACGCCTCAGTGCCGATCTTCGCTCCGAGGTGACATCGCTTTCGCTCGACGTGGCGGAGAAGGTGGTTGCGGGAGGCATCGATCGCGATGCCCAGCAAGCCCTTGTCGACCGCTACATCGATGAGCTGGGAGGTATTGGAGGCTGATGAGCCAGGCCGAGGGATACGCCGCAGGAATCGCCGAGATCGCATCCGCAGAGGGCGAGTTGGACAAGGTGTCCGATGAGCTATTGCGAGTTGCGCGCGCCGTCGAGGGGTCCGCGGAACTACGCGATGCGCTCGGCGACATTCGACTTCCGGCGGAGCGAAAAGCAACCCTGATCGAAGAGCTCCTCGATGGCAAGGCCTCACCGCTCACTATCTCTCTGGCCTCGTTCGTGATCACCTCCGGTCGTGCCCGCCAGTTCTCCTCGATAGCCGAGCTCTTGGCCGCCAAGGCCGCTGCCGTCAAGGATCGGGCCGTGGCCGAGGTCCGAAGCGCCATCGAGTTGGACGAGGCAACGCTCGCCAAGCTGACCGAGGCTTTGAGCAGGGCAACCGGAAAACAGATCGAAGTGAAGACCGTCACCGACCCGTCGGTGCTTGGCGGCGTGGTGGCAACGGTGGGGGATGTTGTTATCGACGGGTCGGTGAAGGGTCGGCTTCGCCAACTGAGAACACAATTGGAAACGACAGCGAGGTAAGCGTGTCAGAGCTGAACATCACCACCGAAGACATCACTTCCGCAGTGAGGCAGAGCCTTGCTGGCTGGAGCCCCGAGCTCGAGTCGGAGACCGTTGGCTATGTGACGTCTGTCGGCGACGGCGTAGCCCGGGTTTCGGGACTGCCCAACGCCATGGCCTCTGAGATGTTGGAGTTCCCCGGAGGCCTGCTCGGTGTTGCCCTCAACCTTGACGAGGACTCGATCGGTGCCGTCATCATGGGTGAAGCCTCACATGTCCAGGAAGGCGACACAGTCAAGGCCACCGGCCGAGTCCTGTCGATACCGGTGGGCGACGCCATGCTTGGCAGGGTGATCGACTCTCTAGGCGAACCGATTGACGGTAAGGGCCCGATAGAGGCGACCGAGCGCCGTTTGCTAGAAGTGCAGGCCCCATCGGTTGTTCAGCGACAGCCGGTGTTCGAGCCGCTGCAAACGGGCATCAAGGCAATCGACGCGATGATCCCGATCGGGCGCGGCCAGCGCGAACTCATCATCGGCGACCGCCAAACCGGCAAGACCGCCATCGCGGTCGACACCATCATCAACCAGCGCACCACTGGGGTTAAGTGCATCTACGTTGCCATTGGCCAGAAGGCGTCGACCGTGGCAGAGGTGGTAGGTGCGCTAGAGGACGCCGGTGCCATGGAGTACACGGTGGTCGTTAACGCTTCGGCATCGGCTTCCGCTGCCCTTCAGATGTATGCCCCCTACGCCGGCTCGGCCATCGGTCAGCATTGGATGTACAACGGTGAGCACGCCTTGATCATCTTCGACGATCTCTCGAAGCAGGCCGTTGCCTACCGTGAGATCTCATTGTTGTTGCGCCGCCCTCCGGGGCGGGAGGCCTATCCGGGCGACGTGTTCTACCTGCACAGCCGCCTGTTGGAGCGGTGCGCCAAACTGTCGGACGAGCTGGGGGGCGGTTCGATGACCGGCCTGCCCATCGTTGAGACGAAGGCGGGAGATGTGTCTGCCTACATCCCGACCAACGTCATATCGATCACGGACGGTCAGATCTACCTGGAGACCGACCTGTTCTATTCGGGTGTGCGACCGGCCATCAACGCCGGCATCTCGGTGTCCCGGGTTGGTGGTGCCGCTCAGACCAAGGCGATGAAGAAGGTTTCGGGACCTCTTCGCATCAACCTGGCGCAGTTCCGCGAACTGGAGGCGTTCGCCGAGTTCGGATCGGAGCTCGATGCCGCATCGCAGGCCCAGTTGGAGCGAGGCAGGCGGGTGGTCGAAGTCCTCAAACAGCGTCAGTTCGCCCCCGTTTCCATGGAGGAGCAGGTGATCGCCATCTACGCCGTCACCGAGGGCTTCATGGACGGGGTGCCCATAGAGGAGATCCAGCAGTTCGAGGAAGGTTTGCGGGACCACTTCCGCACCAGGCATGGCGCGATGCTCGAAGGCATCGCCACGAGCGGCGAGTTGGGCGACGTGGAAGCGCTGGCGGCGGCCGTGCAGGCATATGCCGATTCCGTTGTCGGGAGCAGTGATGGCTAGCGCCGGACTCAGGATCATTCGCCGGCGCATCCGCAGCGTCCAGTCGACCATGAAGATCACTTCAGCGATGGAGCTCATCGCGGCCTCGCGCATTGTCAAGGCCCAGGCCAGAGTCGAGGCTGCCCAGCCCTACACAGATCAGATGAGGGCCGTCATAACCAACGTTGGAGCAGCGGCGGGCGGAACGAGTCATCCTCTGTTGGAGAGGCGCGAGATCCGCACACCGGCGGTGCTGGCTGTTACCTCGGACCGCGGCCTGGCCGGCGCCTACAGCACCAACGTCATCCGCCTTGCCGAGGCAAGACTCATCGAGCTGAACAACGCTGGTACGCCGCCTCGCCTTTACGTGGTCGGCAAGAAGGCGCAGACCTACTTCCGCTATCGCGGGTATCAGATCGAGCAAGCTTTCCTGGGCGTCACCGACGCGCCCGGTTACGGCGACGCCAGAGCCATCGCCAACACCATCATGAACGACTTTGCCGAGGCCAGCATCGACTCGCTCGAAGCTTTCACGACCCGTTATCTGTCGGCCATGACCCAAACCGCGGTGCTCTGGCCGCTGCTGCCGATCGAACCACCGCAACCAGGCGACCAGGCGTCGGAGGGCGCCGAACTTCCCAAGGCGGGCTACAACTACGAACCTTCGGCCGAAGAGATCCTCGATCGTCTACTGCCTCGGTACGTGGAGGCCTCGGTGTTCGGCATCCTGTTGGAAGCATCCGCGTCAGAGCACGCCGCTCGTCGCAGGGCGATGAAGGCAGCAACAGAGAACGCTGAGGAGCTGACAAAGATCCTCACCAGAGAAGCCAACCAAGCGCGTCAGGCTGAGATCACCACTGAGATCTCCGAGATAGTCGGCGGCGCAGAAGCCCTCACCCAGGGCTGAGTACATAGAGGAGAGCATGAATGAGTAACGGAAGAATCGTCAAGGTGGCGGGACCTGTGGTAGACGTCGAATTCCCCCCTGGCGACTTGCCCGAGATCTATCACGCCCTCGAATTCGACATCTCGCTCAACGAGCAAACTCGGACCGTTACGGCCGAAGTTGCCCAACACCTGGGTGACAGCCTGGTCCGTGCCATAGCCATGCAGGCCACCGACGGCATCAGGCGGGGGACAGAGGTCCGCAACACGGGTCAGTCCATCTCCGTTCCGGTGGGCGACAAGACTCTGGGCCACATCTTCAACGTGTTGGGCAAGACCCTCGATGTCCCCCCCGACAGCATCCAATTCGATGAGCGCTGGCCCATTCACCGTCCCGCCCCTGCCTTCGAGGACATTGGCTCGAACCAGGAGATGTTCGAGACAGGCATCAAGGTGATCGACCTGCTCGAGCCATACGTGAAGGGCGGCAAGATCGGCATGTTCGGCGGCGCCGGTGTGGGCAAGACCGTTGTCATCCAGGAGATGATCCATCGGGTTGCCACCGAGCATGGTGGCGTGTCGCTCTTCGCCGGAGTGGGAGAGCGCACCCGTGAGGGCAACGACCTCTTTCGCGAGATGCAGGAGTCCGGAGTCATCGACAAGGCTGCACTCATTTTCGGCCAGATGGATGAGCCGCCCGGTGTTCGCCTTCGGGTGGGCTTGGCGGCGCTGACCATGGCCGAGTACTTCCGCGACGAGATGCACCAGGACGTGCTCTTGTTCATAGACAACATCTTCCGTTTCACCCAGGCCGGTTCAGAGGTTTCGACGTTGCTGGGACGGATGCCATCGGCGGTTGGATATCAGCCGACGCTGGCCGACGAGATGGGCGCGCTACAGGAACGAATCACGTCGCTGGCCGGGCGGTCCATCACTTCGCTGCAGGCGATCTACGTTCCGGCAGACGACATCACCGACCCTGCGCCGCACACCACCTTCGCTCACCTCGACGCGACGACGGTGCTGTCAAGATCGATCGTGGAGCAAGGCATCTATCCGGCGGTGGACCCGCTCGATTCGACCTCGCGCATCTTGGACCCACGCATCATCGGAGATGAGCATTACAACACCGCCCGCGAGGCGCAGGAGATCCTGCAGCGCTACCGGGACCTGCAGGACATCATCGCCATCCTCGGCATCGACGAGCTCTCCGAAGAGGACAGGCTCATCGTGGCCAGGGCGAGGCGCATTCAGCGCTTCTTGTCCCAGCCCTTCTTCGTTGCGGAGCAGTTCACCGGCTTCCCAGGCAAGTCGGTCCCCCTCGAGGAAACCATCAAGGGGTTTCGCATGATCGTCGACGGCGAAGTCGACCAGCTCCCGGAGCAGGCGTTCTACATGGTCGGTGGCATCGAAGAGGCCATCGAGAAGGCGAAGGAGCTGCAGAGCGTTGGCTAGCTTCCAAGTGGACGTCGTCTCGCCAGAGGCCATCGTGTGGTCGGGCGAAGCTGAGTTCGTCGCTGCCAGGACCTCAGAGGGCGATATCGGCATCCTGGCCGACCACGAGCCGACCATGGCGGTGCTGTCGACTGGAGCGGCGGTTATCCATCACGGCAGCAAACAAACCACCATTGCGGTGCATGGTGGGTTCCTTCAGATCTATCGCAACCAGGTCACGCTGCTATCGGACCGCGCCGAGATGGTGGAGGGCGATGCCGATGCGGTGAGAGCCGCAGCGGGTGCCCTGGCCGACGCCGAGGCAGCCCAAGAGGCCGAGACTCTGGCCGAAGCTGAGGCCGAGATCTAGGAGTCGTCCTCCAGGCTTAGGGCGAACTCATTCACGTGGTCGGCGAAGCCGTTGCCCACCACCTCTCGAACCGCGGCAAAGAAGAGGGTTGCCAGCGGCCCCTTGGGGCGTATCTGCAGCGTCACCGAGAGGTCCGTCTCGCCGTCGCCCGATAACAGCGCTTCCAAGGTGCCGGAGATCTCACCGGCGTCGAGGGCCAGCTCGAAGTGCTCAGGAGGGGAGTAGTCGCTGGTGTGAGCGGTGCCATTGATGTCGCGCCCCGCGGCCCGGGTGCGCCAGTGGAACGATTTGAGCTGGCCGTTCTCCACAACGGGCTGGGATACTTTATCGATAGGTCCCAACAACTCCCAGGTGGCTGGAATCTGGAGTCTGGTCCACACCTCAGCCCTCGGCCGAGAGATCGACGCGCTGTGGGTGAAGGTGGCATCCATGCAGAGCGAGCGTACCGGGGGATGACGCCCTCACCCGCTAATCTTCGGCCTCAGTGCGCAGGCGATTCTTAATCTCCATCCTGATCAGCGACCTCATTGCTTTGGGGTTAGCCATGGGCGTCGCGTCCGTATTTGTATTCGATACCCCCTGGTTCTGGGCTGCTGACGTGGCGAACGGCCAAAGCCTGTGGCCGATGGCGGGGTTGCTTGGCGGCGGTGCGGTGGCGGCGGCGTATGCCAGCGCTCGGATGTGGGCGCGTTCGGTGCCGCGGCCGACGTATGGCCGAGCAGTGGCCATCATCGCCATGTCGCTGACGGTCACCTCTGTTGGCCTCGTTTTCGCCAGAGATGCTTATTACTCGAGATCGTTCCTCGGCGTTACCGCGGCCGTGTGGCTGGCAGGCTCCCTCGCTCACCGTGTCGTTCGCAGGCGTCGCCCGTGGACCGAACGCATGGTGATAATCACTGCAGAGAAGGGACTTGCTGAGGATCTGGCCGATGCCCCCCATACCGAGGTGCTCGGCGTTCTCGACCCGGCCAGCATGCCCCCCTCTGAACCGATTCACGACGGAGTCCTGACGATCGACTTGCGGTCGGTTCTCTCTGACCCGATGGCCCAGTTCGTCTCATCGTGCAACATGGCCGGCATCGCGGTGCGATCGATGAACAACGTCTACGAGGAGCACACGGGTCGACTGCCGATGGTTCATTTGGTCGAAGGCTGGGAAGTGGCTGCGCCAGTGTCTCGTCGCGTCGATTACATGGGTTTGAAGCGCATTTTCGATGGACTGTTGGTGCTGGTGACCTTGCCCATCTGGGGGATGGTGGGTGGGCTCATCTGGCTGGCGGTGAAGATGGACTCGGAGGGGCCAGCCATCTACAAGCAGCGCCGCATTGGCAGGGGCGGCAGACGGTTCACCCTCTACAAGTTCCGCACGATGGTCATGGACGCCGAGCGCCATGGACCGCAGTTCACCGCCGAGCTCGACGAGCGCTTGACCAGTGTGGGAAGGGTGCTGCGTCGGTTCCGGATTGATGAGATCCCACAGCTGTGGAACGTCCTGAAGGGCGATCTGAGCCTGGTGGGGCCACGTCCCGAGCGGCCGGTGTTCGTTGAGCGCTTCGCCGAAAGCATCCCGTTCTACTCTTACCGGCACCTGGTGCGGCCCGGCGTCACCGGGTGGGCTCAAGTCAACTATGGCTACGCCGATGATGTTGCCGACACCGTCGAAAAGCTCACCTACGACCTCTACTACCTGAAGCACATGTCCCCATGGCTCGATCTCAACATTCTCGGAAGAAGCGTTTGGACGGTTTTGTCTGGCTTCGGAGCCCAGTAGCAGTCGCGAATAACCTGGTAGGGATCATGCGTCGAACAATTCCGATAGCTCTCGCGCTCATCCTGGCCGTTTCGGTTGCACCGACTGCGGTGGCCACATCGGACGCCGGCGACGCGGGCTATAGCTTCAATGAGAGCAGGGGCTGCGGAAACGGGACCAACGGCCCCCGCACCCCTTATCTCACAGGAGGGGGCCTTCGATCGAGCTCGGAGTTGCTCTACGGGCCATGGGCTGACTTCTTTGGCCGCGATCGCGCTCAGATCGACGCCAGCCTGGTTTCGTGGGCTGTTCCCGGTAGTGGTGCAGCTATCAAGATGCACGAGAGAGTTCTGCCTGCCCTCAACAAGGTGGTCGAGGGGTTGGCCTTCAACGCGGCCCTCGGGCTCGAGTACTCGATCAGCTCGCAGTTCGGATGGGCCTTTCGTTCGATCGGCGGATCCACCAGGGCATCGCAACACCTGTTCGGCAATGCCGTCGACTTCAACCCGCCGGCCAATCCCCATCGGGCGGACAACACCTTGATAACGGACATGCCCGATTGGTTCCGCCAAGCGTTCATCGATGCCGGCTTCTGTTGGGGAGGACAATGGGTGGAGCTCAAAGACACCATGCACTATTCGTGGATGGGTCCCGTGGCCACACCGGGGTATGGGCCCCGTCCCGCTCCGTATCCGCCCCTCACCGCTGCCAGCGGGTTCAACAACAACGTCTTGGCAGTCGAAACGGCATTCAGCGGGGCTGGTACGCATGTCTTGAGCGATCGCAGCGGCGACGGCTCAGAGGATCTGTACTTCATTTCGGACCACGAAGGGACGTTGCGGGTTGAAGTTGCCGGCTCCAGGTTCGGTTTCGGCATCGTGGGAATCCGCCGTGATACCTCCATCGCGGCCGATGCCTCGAATGTGATGATGGGGGACCTCGATCACGATTCGAGAGCCGATCTATGGGTCCGCAGCGACGACGGGTCTACGCTCACGGTGTACTCAGATGAATCCGACTTCACCGATGTGATCGGAACGTTCACTCCGGCCGGGATCACAGACATGGAGCTCGCCCTGGGCCACTACGACTCGGACTTCATCCTCGACCTTTTCGCCATAGGGCGCGGTCCAACAACCTCCATCACTGTTCTTTCCGGAGCATCCGCTTACCAAGCGACTGTGGCGGCCGGCGTCGCATCGATCGGTGACACCACCTCGGGCTGGAGTTTCGCCGTTGGTGACTACGACGTCGATGGAGTCGATGATGTCTATGCCATCCAGCACAACACCCTTGCCACGGTGAGGGTGCTACAGGGGAATGCCGGTTTCGCGATAACTGCAACTATCCCCTCCGGCATCACCGGTGCAGAGGGCATCCGGATCCTCGTTGCCGATTACGACGGCGACGGCCGAGACGACCTGTTCTCCCACGCCGGCAGCCAGATGAGGGTGTACCTGGGCGGCGCTCGAGCCGCGGAGGAGGACCTCACCCGTTGGTTCCTCCCGTCGCAGCCGTGGCCGTGGGATGCGGGCCCAACGTGTGTTGGCCCACTCACCTGTGACCAGATCGGTTTCGCCGACTCCGATGCCTCCTGGTCGTTGCTCGATCGGGTTGCGGCCGAGGAAGATGACATTGAATTCCTGTACGGGAACGAAGGCGACGTTGCTTTCAGCGGGGACTGGGACTGCGATGGCGTCAACACCCCCGGCCTCTATCGCCGTGCCGACGGTTACGTCTATCTCCGTAACTCCAACTCCACGGGAATCGCCGATATCAACTATTTCTTCGGCGACGCAGGCGACCTTCCGTTGGCCGGCGACTTCAATGGAAATGGCTGCGACACGGTGTCGCTGTACCGACCGACCGAGGGCCGTTTCTACGTCATCAATCGGCTGGGGAGTGGAGATAGCGGCCTCGGGGCGGCCGATGCCAACTTCCTGTTCGGAGACCTGGGCGACAAGCCTTTCGTCGGCGACTTCGACGGCAATGGTGTCGACGACGTCGGTCTTCACCGCGAGGCGACCGGGCTGGTCTACTACCGCTTCTCGCTCACCCAGGGCAACGCCGACCATTCCTTCCTATTCGGCGATCCCGACGACGTTCTCGTTTCCGGCGATTGGGATGGCACCGGGGCCGACACCGTTGCCGTATACAGGCCTTCGGATGGGAACTGGTACGTGAAGCTGGAAAACGCACAGGGAGTAGCCGACCACGCTGTCCATTATTCGGGGGACGGGGCCATTCAGCCCGTGGCCGGTTACTTCGGCACTGCCAGCCGACCCTGATGGGCGCTGGGCGTAAGCTCGTATTCGTCACTTCAGAGCTGGAGCCAGCCAACACAGGTGGCGGGGCCGCTCTGATCGATCAGCTGGCACGGCGTCTCGCTGACGAAGGCCGAGAGGTGGTTGTCCTGCTGGTCGGTGCCGCGGACGTCCCGCCCGCCCCGTACCAAGTGATCAGGGTCGATCCTGGAATGCCCGATCGCGAAGCGCCTCTGCCATTCCTGGCGCACTCACGAACGGCCGCGACGGCGCTGACGGAATTGGACCCTGCCGCTGTGGCATCGGTCGAGTTCCACGACTATGGAGCCCTCGGGTTCTGGGCACTGTCTCGGCGAGCCGAGCTTGGCTTGGGCAACGTTCCCCTGGCCGTTCGCTTCCACGGCCCCTTCGACATGCTGTTGGACTCGATTGCAGCCGACCCGCCGCAACTCAGGACAACCCGGATGGCCGAGGGCATCTGCTTCCGCATGGCCGACCGGGTTGTTGCGCCATCGCCCCAGATGGCGTTAACCGTGGCTAGGCGCTACGACGTCGACCCCGATCGCATCGCGGTGTCCCCACCCCTGGTGCCATCGACGGATCCTGTGGCGCGCCGCCCGAGCCCAGATCCTGAGTTCGTCTTCTTCGGCCGCCTCGACGAGGTGAAGGGGCCCGAGGTCTTCGTGGAGGCCGCCCTTGACCTGGCGGCTGCCACAAGCGACGCCCGATTCAGGATCATCGGGGACGATGGCTGGAGCTTCACCCACGAGGAGATGATGTTGGGTCGGCTGCACAAGATGATCCCGCAACACCTGGCGGGTCGATTCTCTTTCGAGCCGAGGCTGGAGCGTTCCGCCGTGCCCGATGCCTTGGCGTCGGCGTGGGCAGTGGTCATCCCGAGCCGCTTCGAGAGCTTCTGCCTGGCGGCTCACGAGGTAAGACGGATGGGTGTGCCACTGGTTCTGTCCGAGATCGAGGCATTCGACGGGTACTTCACCGAACAAAGCGGTGCGCGGCGTTTCGATGGCAGCGCAGCCGGATTGGCCAGCCTTCTCGCTGAGATGTCTGCCGAGCGGTCAGGCGTTGACGTGCTGGCGGCAGCTCCGCCTCCTCAGGTCGAAGACGGCCTCAGCGCCTACCGCGCTCCTGTTGCAGTGAGGCACCCGAGGAGCCAAGCGGGGTTGGGCACCGTTGCTGTGTCGGCCATCGAGTCATCACTACGCGATGAGACGCAGCCATCCGGCGAGGCAACCTGGGCAAATCGTTTGCTGCGGGCCATGCCAGAACCCATTGCCAGATTGGCGGTCAAGATCCTGCCCGCTTCGATCAAGAATCGGTTTCGGCGCCAAGCCAGTTGGCCGGCCGAGGTGGAGCGGCGCCAGGCAGCGAGGCGGCGCACCGCATTCGAGGAAAAGGCCGCGCAGGCGGATCCCAACATCGCTCCCGACGTCTCGGTTGTCATCCCGTGCTTCAACCAGGGGCAGTATCTGGATGACGCCATCATGAGCGTCTTCGAGCAGGATCACGACGGCTTCGAGGTGATCGTCGTCGATGATGGGTCGACAGATCAGGTGACGATCGACATCATCGACCAGCTCGAGCTGCCTCGGGTTCGGGTTATACGCCAAGACAACGCCGGCCTGTCGGCTGCCCGCAACGCTGGGATGTCGGCTGCCAGAGGGCGCTATCTGGTGCCGCTCGACGCCGACGACGAGCTGAAGCCGACGTACCTGTCGCGCCTGCTCTCAGAGATATCCGAAGATCCCTCGATCGGATTCGTCCATTGTTGGGCAGAGTTCTTCGGTGATGTCGAGGGTGTCTACGCCACAAGGGCCTTCAATGAGTATCAGCTTCTCATGTCGAACTCAGTTGTCGGCTGCGCCATGATCAGGAGGGAGGCCTTCGAGCAAGTTGGGGGTTACGACGAGACCATGGGGCAAGGCAACGAGGACTGGGACCTGTGGGTCCGTCTCACAGCCAGCGGGTGGGGCCAAAGGGTGGTTCCGGAAGCCTTGTTCCGGTACCGCCGCCACGGAGCCTCTATGAGCGCTCACACGGAGGCTCGTTTCGAATCCGCTCGCCGCGAGATGGCACAACGTCACCCCGGCCTCTACGCCCCAGGGCGGCTCAAAGAGCTGAAGCGAGCTAACTATCCCTTGGTCAGCATCGTCGTCGCCGACGTCGCCGACGTCGGCGAGCTAGGTGACCAGACCGTGGAGGACGCCGAAGTCGTTCCCATCGGCCCTCCCGGTCCGCTGATCGAGTTATGCGATCGGCGTGGCTGGAACCTGCGTGAGGAGGCCGAATCCGCGTCGGCAGCAGCCGAAGCGGCTCGGGGCAAGTACATCCTCGACTGGCGAGCCGTTGGCCAGGCAGGAGACGATTTCGTTATCGATGCAGCGCGTGCGCTTGAGTCGAGCCCCAAGACCAGGGCAGTCGCGTTGTCTGGCCAGCCGGTGATGTGGAGGGCTCGCGCCATCCGCGAAGCGGGTTGGGAGGATGCTCCCGACCACGCCATGGCCGGATCGGCCTCAGGGGAGGGGAGCGTCAAGGCTGCCATCCTGGCGCCCGACCGCTCACCGAGTGGGGTCATCCATCAAGATCCTGACGTCGAAGGCTTCATTCCCGATTGGTCGAGCAGCGGATGAAGTGGTCGCGGCGGGTCAAGGCGGTGATGCGACCGCTGGTACCCGGCGCGGTGGTCCGCCGGGTGCGGTTGATCCAATACCGCCACCGCCCCCGTCTCAATATCGACCTGCGGGTTCCCCCCGACCAACGCTCGCGGTGGCTGCGTCGGACTCCAGACACGTACCGAGTGGGCGTCCCTCGCTCCGACGTTCGACCGGTGGAGTTCCGCCGTCTCGTTCCGCCGGTCGCGGTTGACTTTCGCCCTGGCGCCCACGATGTCACCGTCGTTGCATCAGATGGGACACCATCGGCGCTGGTGCAAGCGGCCGTGTCTCTTGTCGCAGACCAAGCGATCGATGCCGGCGCCGTCGGTCCCACCACGCCTACCAGGCGGTGGGTGCAGGGAGATGTGGCGGTGGCGCCGCAAGCTCTCGCTGTGCGCGGCGATGCCTGGACCGAGGTCGGTGGCCCGCCGCCGGGGGATTCGCCCCTGGTTGGCTTCTGGGAGCGACTGACGGCGAGTGGGCGCCACTTGGCCCTACAGCCGACCGGAGTTGCCGAGTCTGGCGATCTAGTCAGGTCGGACGAAGTTGTGGGGC
>JAOTWH010000235.1 GCA_029863035.1 Acidimicrobiia bacterium
GGTGTTGCACCGGGGATCGTTCGAGGGAACCGGAACTTTCAGCCTTGACGCCGAGGGCGACGGAGCGACCCGGTTGTGGTGGCGCGAAGAGCTGAGGTTTCCGTGGTACTTCGCAGGACCGATCGGCGCCCGCATCGCCACACCGATCCTTCGCCGCATCTGGCGGGGCAACCTGAAACGGCTAGCGGCTCGTTTCTAGCGACCGACGAAGCTCGGTGAGCGCTTCTCGAGGAAGGCGGCAACGCCCTCACGAGCGTCGGCCGTCACGAAACAGCCTGCGAAGGCCTCGGCTTCGGCTGCCATGGCGTCATCGATGGGACGGCCGAATCCCTCGTTCATCGCCCGTTTGGCGGCGCCGATGGCAATGGTTGGTCCGGTCGCCCAATCCGCGGCGTCTGCCAGAGCAACGGCTGCCAGATCGCCAGCCGGAACAACCTTTGAAGCGAGTCCGATCGACAGCGCCTCGGCCGCCTCAACGAACCGTCCGCTGTAGTTGAGCTCCTTAGCTCGAGCGAAACCGACCAGCCGCGGCAGGCGCTGGGTGCCGCCGGCGCCTGGGATGATGCCAAGCTTGATCTCGGGCTGGCCCACCTTGGCGTTATCGGCCATGTAGATGAAGTCAGCACCCATGGCCAACTCGAGCCCGCCTCCCAGGGCCACCCCGTGCACGGCGGCTATCACCGGCTTGGCAAGCATCTCAAGACTGCGAACGACGTCTGCCAGCCGAGACGCCAGCCCGTGGGCCTCGCCGGCCTCACCCGAATCGAACGCGGCCTGGAAACCAGTGATATCGGCGCCGGCGGCGAAGTTGGGCGATCCTGTGATGACAACTGCCCGAACATCTTCGTCACCGGCCAAAGCGACGGCACTTTCCAGGTCGGTGATCAGTTCCTCAGATATCGCGTTGACCGGTGGCCGATCCAGGGTGATGAGGGCCACGGCGCCCTCGGTCTCGTAGCGGACCAAACTCATGGCGATCTCCTTGCCGGCGGGTCAGGTCAATCTACGCCGTGGCGCGACACTTGCTTCGCCGCAGACCAAGGATCCAGGCTGCGCGACACCACGGCGGCCTCCGCATCGGCGTGATCGACATCGTCGGCCCGCTGTCCGATCTCGATCCGAAGCGCTGCAATGAACTCGTCGGTGGCACGCTTGGATCTGTCTGCCTCGAGAACGCCAGAATCGGTCAGGTAGGCCTTGTGGCGTGCGATCGCCGCCCACAACTCGTCGGTGCCTTCCCCTGTGGTGGCAACCGTCTTGATGATGGGGACCTCCCAATCCTGGGCCTCACCCATACGGAGCATCTGGGCCAGATCCGCGGCGGTTTCGTCAGCCCCCGCCATGTCCGACTTGTTGATAGCGAAGATCTGCCCGATCTCCAGCAGACCGGCCTTGGCGGCCTGGATGCCATCACCCCAGCGGGGGTTCACAACGACAACCGCGGTATCCGTCTTGCCTGCCACCTCTACCTCAGCCTGGCCCACCCCAACGGTCTCGACGAGAACGATCGGGAAGCCAACTGCATCAAGAACCGCTATCGCCTTGGGAGCGGCCACCGACAAACCACCGAGATGGCCCCTCGAAGCCATGGAGCGCACGAACACCCCTTTGTCGGAAACGTGAGCCTGCATGCGCACTCGATCTCCCATAATGGATCCGCCCGAGAATGGGCTCGATGGGTCGACCGCCAGCACTGCCACCTCTCCTGACTGGCGGCCATGCGCGATCAGACGATCGGTGAGTGTGCTCTTTCCCGCACCAGGAGCCCCGGTGATACCGATGACATGTGCATTGCCGGTGCGGGGATAGGCCTGGGCCAAGACATCAAGGGCCGCTGGTTCGCCCGATTCGACGATGCTGAGGACCCTGGCCAGAGCGCGTCTGTCACCGTCGAGGGCGTTTGTGATAAGCGAATCCGGATCCCGAGTCACCGGCTGAGGCTATCGCTCAGATAGAGACGACTTCCTCCACGCCGGGCACGCGGTCGCGCAGAATGCGCTCGATCCCGGCAGTCAGAGTCATCGTGGACATGGGACATCCGCCACAGGCTCCCACCAGCTGCAGCGTGACCTTTGGCCCGTCCGCCCCCAACAAGATCAAGTCGCCGCCATCTGCCTGCAATGCCGGGCGGATGTACTCCAGGGTGGAATTGAGGGCCTCCAGGTCGATCTGAGGCGCGTCAGCGGTGGCCGCCTCAACGGGGTCGGTGACTGTCGCGTCGCTGTCTGTCATGGCGCGTACAACCAATTCGTCGGATGTCATGTTCCACATTCTATGACCGCCCGGAGGCCTACAGGAGCGGAAAGGCCGCTATCAAACGAGACAATCTCTCATCCAAGATTCGATCGGGAGCAACCAGAGCGATGTCACCCTCATCGTTGAAGGACGCCAACCAGATGCCGGGCCCCGAGGCGGTAGCAAAGCCGTCGGTAACCACATCAACCGGGCCATCGGCGCTGAGCGCGATGTCGTCGCGTCCCCACGCCAACCCCACCGTCACCACGTCAGGCAATGCGTCTGAGGACTGTGTGGGAGTGAGTCCGCCGTAGAAGTGCGCCAACACGTCGGGATAAGCCTCGCCCGCCTCGGCCAAAGCCAGCGCCCCGTATTGACTCATGCCGACATGATGGCCCCATCCTTTGCCTTCGAAGAGAAGCGTTCCCTCAATCGGAAGATCGGTTTCGGGGAACATCCCAAACCGAGCGATCTGGCCACCGGGAGGCGGGGTGTATGTGATGTCGTATCGGTAAGACAAGACGGCTTGGGGATATCGCCCTCCGCCCGGCCGCGCCCCTGGCAGCAAGCCCGGATAGCGCCTGGGCCCGTGGGAGTTCATGATCGACCGAATCCGGTTAACGGTGAACTCCGTAACGCCTGTCGACGATTCA
>JAOTWH010000236.1 GCA_029863035.1 Acidimicrobiia bacterium
CACCGCACACGGACCAGCCATCACCACCACCTCATGTCCCCCTATGCGCACATCGCCGATTCGAACCTCGGTGGGCTCCGGGTGATGATCGCGCGAGACCTGTGGGTAGGGCGGCGCCACTGCTTGTATCTGGGCGACGCCGGGCATTCCCTCCAGTTCCTCAGCCAGAGCTTGCGCCTCATTCCCGATCAGACCGATTTGGGTCTCATTGCCGATCTCGCTGACCAAGAGTCGGCCTCCGTGACTCTCGATGAAGCGGACGACTCCAGCTTTGTTCTTGAGAGAGCAATCAGGCTCGAGGACGACGATCATGCTGATACCTCGACGGGGCGGAGAGAGTCGAGGAATGCGCCCGGATCCTCGCCTCTGCCGATCGCTTCGATCAGCGCGCTGCCGACGATGACTCCATCGACATGTGGGGAGAGAGCTGCTACCTGATCTCTGTTTCGAACCCCGAAGCCGGCCATGACCGGGAGGGAGGAAACCGAGCGCACTCGATCCAGGTACTGCAATGATTCCTGGGGAAGCTCTACTTCACTACCGGTGACACCAGTCATGGTTACGGCGTAAACGAAGCCGTCTGCGCCGTCGGCGACCAACCGGAGACGTTCCGGCGACGTACTCGGCGCAACCAGCTGGACCAGGGCCAACCCAGCCGGTTGCAGCACTTGGCGGATGGGTGTGCCTTCCTCGAGAGGTAGATCAGGGACGATCAACCCTGATGTTCGGGAGTCGGCCAGAGTCTTGCCCAGACGATCAAGTCCGAAGGCCAGGAACGGGTTGTAATAACCCATCAATACGTGGGGCGCCGACATGGCAGTGTTCCCAAGCAATTCGAAGATCCATTCCAGTGTCACCCCGTTGCTCAGAGAGACGTGGCTGGCGTTTTGGATAGTCAATCCATCCGCCATCGGATCGGTGAAAGGAACACCGATCTCGACCACATCCGCCGAGCGAGCCACCGAAGCCAGAATGGCCGGGAACGCATCGAGGGTGGGGTATCCGGCGGTGACGTAGGCGCCGATGGCGGTTCCCGTTGCCTGTCGAATGGCCGCCGTGATGGCTTGTGATCCGAATTCGTCAGTCATGGGCCACCTCCCCGGTGAGCAACTGAAGGTCCTTGTCTCCCCTTCCGGACAGGCCAACGACGATCCGACCACCCTTATGTTCGCGAGCCCAACGCTTGGCACCAGCCAGAGCATGAGACGACTCAAGGGCGGGCAGGATGCCCTCAGAGGTGCTGCATTCATGAAGGGCGGCAAGCGCTTCAGCGTCGGTCGCCGACTCGTACCGGGCTCGACCAAGATCTCGCAGCAAGGCGTGCTCGGGACCAACACCCGGGTAGTCGAGTCCGGGAGCAAGCGAATGGGTGTCGAGCACCTGTCCGTGCTCATCTTGCAGCAGGGGTGTCATCGCTCCGTGGAGTACGCCGAGCGATCCGGCTCCGAGCGTTACGGCGTGGGGATCGCCCGCACCGCCGTGACCGGCGGCCTCGATGCCGAGCAATTCGACCTCGGGATCTCCCACGAAACCACGGAACAGGCCGATCGCGTTGGATCCACCACCGACACAGGCGACCGCAACATCGGGAAGACCCACGCCGGAATCGACTATCTGCGCTCTGGCCTCGTTGCCGATGACCGATTGGAACTCTCGCACCATCCACGGATAGGGATGTGGACCTACCACCGAGCCCAACAGGTAGTAGGTGCCCTTAGGGTCGGCGACCCAAGCCCGAAACGCTTCATCGATGGCAGCGCGCAGGGTCTGGTCGCCGGTCTCGACCAGGATCACGTCGGCGCCAAGGAGCCTCATGCGATGAAGGTTGGGCGCCTGACGTCTGGCGTCGATCGCCCCCATGTAGACGGTGCACGGAAGACCGACCCGGGCCGCCGCGGCGGCAGTGGCAACACCGTGCTGGCCGGCACCGGTTTCGGCGACGATCCTGTCGACTCCAAGTCGGCGGGCGATCAAGGCTTGACCCAGTCCGTTGTTGATCTTGTGAGCCCCTGTATGGCACAGGTCTTCACGCTTGAGGTAGACATCGGCGCCCCATTGCTCGCCGAGGCGAGGCGCGTGAGTTAGGGGAGTGGGACGTCCGATGAAGTCTCGCTGCTCCGCCTCCAGTTCAGAGCGGAACTCGGGGTCGGCCAAGATCTCGATCGATTGCTCTTCCAGGCGTTGCAGGATCTCCACCAGGGTTTCAGGGACGTATCTCCCCCCGTATGGACCGAATCGGCCGTCAACTGGCGGGTTCCCCTCTATCAGGTCGGCTAGCAACGACGGAGTTGTCGCCTTCATGGTTTCACCAGATCTTTCTCAGCTTCTCTCACCGCTTCAACGAATGCCCGAATTCGGGCGGGATCTTTTACGCCGGGGCTTGATTCGACGCCGCTGCTGACGTCGACCCCGAACGGTCTGACGATTCGAATGGCTTCGGCAACGTTGTGGGGGTCGAGGCCACCGGCCAACGTCATCTGGCCCAGCTGTGCCATATCGGAGGCGAGGTGCCAATTGACTGTGCGACCTTCCCCGCTGCGAGCGCCCTCGTACACGAACCTGCCCCCCTCAGCCTCCACGACGATCGTCTCTCGAGTAGCCAACTTCTCGCGGAACACTGGGAGCAAACGGGGCGATTGGAGACCTACCAAGGAGCGAAAGTCGGCCTGGACCACATCGACGTCGAATACTTCTAGTGCCCGTGTGATCTCTTGCGACCGTGGCCCGCGGAAGACGGCGACCTTCTCCACACTTTCCGCCAACTCAGCGGCGATCGTGGCAGCCCGACTCGCTGTGATCTGGCGGACCGAAGGGGCGAGGACGAATCCGATTGAATCGGCTCCGGCCTCTATGGCGACTTGGGCCGAGGCCAAGTCGGTTATCCCAC
>JAOTWH010000237.1 GCA_029863035.1 Acidimicrobiia bacterium
GCCGGCGGCGCTTACCCGAGATGCGAAGGCGCCCCACCTGGATCTGGCGGCGTTCCCCCACTCCTTCGAGTTGGCGGACAACGCGCTCGCCCAGCTCGATATGGTCGAGGGAAAGCTCTTCTGCCTCCCCGGCGGCTTCACCCTGGACGTCAGATCCTTTTCCGACCAGTGTTTCCTCCCTCGCATGTCAACCTAGCGGCCACCAAGAACGTCATCCCGATAAGCGGGACTCGCACCGTATTCGCGAAGGCACATATCGGGTGCGGGTCTTTCGGCCCTACGCCGGTCAGTCGATAGGTGCTGCCCTGGGCAAGCGAGATGGGGCCGCGACGGTCTCGGGCCGAGGTGTATTGTCTGATCGCGACCAAAGGGAGGACCAATGACCAAGCAGCAGGCAAGTCGTGGCTACGCCATCTTCGAGTGGCTCAACGACCACATCAAGGCAGTATCGATTGTCGCCGTGGTCGTGGCGCTCGCATTGGGGTTCATTGGCCCGATCGTGGCGGACGACAGCGAGCCCAACTTCAGCCCAGGTGGGGAGATCTATGACACCGAGGACTTGGTGGAAGATCGCTTCTCCTCCGACTCGCCGATTCGAGCAGCGAGCTATCTCATAGAGAATCGAGATGGCGAAGACGCTCTGACGGCGTCATCGTTGCGCGAAGTCAAGGAGTACTCCGACGCATTACGGGCCGACCCCGAGTTTCAGCAGCATGCCACCACGGTCTCCGACTTCGACCTTGGCCTGGAGATCGACGGCATCTTTTCCATAGCCGACGCCGTTGACGCAAAGCTGCCGTTTGGGCTGGGACCGGCCAACGACGCCGAGGTGAAACGAGCGCTCGATGAGCTGCTGGCGGACTACGCCCCTACCTCTGGGCTCCGGTTCACACTGTCTCAGCTGACTTCGCGCAACCCAGGCTCCATCGGCGGCGACAACGTTGTGATATGGGAATCACCCGCTTTCCTTGCCCACATTCGCTATGACATCGACACCTTCGATAGCTCTCAGGTAGTGGAGGGTTTCGACGACACCACCAATCTCGATGGCGAGCGGTGGTTGCGAGACATCCAGACCACGCTGCGCGGCGAGGAAAGAAACATCAGCGCCATCGGCGTTGCCATTGACGGAGGCTTGGTCGACGAGGAGCAGGCCAACGAGACGGCCCCATTCATCTTCCTCGCGGTGGCGTTCATTCTCATCGTCGTTGGTGCCGTGCTTCGCTCCTATTGGGCAGCGATGTTGGCCGGAGCCGGGCTGGGCGTGGTGATGATGTCTTACGCCGGCATCAACGCCCTGATCGGACTCAAGGTCGAATCGCCCTTGATCATCTTCATCGTGCCCATCGCCCTGATCGCGTTCGGTATCGACTTCTTCATCCATGGTTCCGGCAGAGCGAGAGAGATGCAGGTGAAAGGCGCATCTCGGGAGAGGGCGTATCCGCTCGGCATGACCGCCGTGTTCACAGCCCTGCTCCTCGCGGCGCTGACATCGGTAGGTGCATTCCTCTCCAACACCGCTTCGGGCATTGAGGCGATCACCCAATTCGGTATCGCTGCCGCCGTGGCGATCGCCCTGTCTTATTTGGTGCTCGGATTGGTCGCGCCCAAGCAGTTGCTGGCGCTCGAGACTGCCCTTGGGCCGCGGCCCCTTGGTCGCGGCCTACGTCTGGGACAGAAGCTTGGTTTCCTGGTAGCAGCAGTTGTTGGTGGGCTCACCGTGACCTTGACGATCATGATGCCGGCTATCGGTGTCTTCGCTTACATGATGTTCTTGGCTGTGTTCCTGTGGGTGCCGTTCCGATACACGAGACGACGCAACCGCAAGGCAGCGGCATCGGGCAAGCCGTTAACCGATGTGGTGAAGGGTGCCGGGCAAGGCTTCAAGGCAGCCGGATCCGTCGTGCACTTCCTGGCTCGATGGCGGGTAGTCACAGTTCCGGTGGTAGTCGCACTGGCTGTGGTCGGTGTGGTCGGAGCGCTTCAGGTGGATTCAGGGTTCCAGCTCTCAGACTTCTACAGCACCAAGACCGACTTCATCAAGAGCATCGATCAGTTCGAGGGTCATTACGGCACGAGTGCCTCCGGAACCGGCTACGTATACGTCGAGGGAGACCTCACCTCTCCGTCAACGTTGTCCGCCATGGAGGTTGCCTTGGCCGAGATCGACGCTTCGGGCGTCGATCTGGCGCGCGACTTCAACGGCGAACTCGAGACCGCTCCCAACGCGGTCACATTGGCTCAACTCGCCACGGTGTCGCCGACCCGGGAGGCCATTGCTGCGGAAAGCGGTGTCGCTATCACCGACGAGGACGGAAATGGGCTGCCGGACACCCCCGACCAGGTACGGGCGGTGTACGCCTACGCAGTCGCCAACGGCATCACCGGCGAGGGTGGGGCTGCCGTGTTCCGGCCAGATCAGGTTGATGGCATCCTGTTCCTCAGCGGCGATACCCAAGGCACCCGGCTCGAAGTTGTGTTGCCTTCGATCACCGATGAGCCTGCGGTGTTGGCGGCGCGCGATGCGCTCGACGAAGCTGCAGTGGGTCTTAGAACCGATCTGGCAGGAGTGGACATAAACCGGATCAGCGTGTCGGGATCGGCCATAACCACCCAGGACACCCTCGAGTCATTCACATCATCGATGTTGGTGTCCCTGCCCATAGCGGTGTTGTTGACAACTCTGATCGTGCTGTTGGTGATGCGGTCGGTGCGGTTCGCCGCGATCTCGATGGTTCCCATACTGTTGGTGGTCGCTTGGCTATACGGGTTCATGTGGTGGGCCGACTACAAGGTGAACCTCGTCACCGCAACGATCGCAGCC
>JAOTWH010000238.1 GCA_029863035.1 Acidimicrobiia bacterium
CGGAGGTGACGCCGGGGATCCACCGGTCAACTGAGGCGATGTCGCCGAGTACTGCCCATACTTGGTCTGCGGTGGCGTCGATGTCGATGCTGTGGCGGAACGATGGCATGGCTCCCTCTCTTTCTTGTGGCTGGTGAGGAGAATATACAAGCAATAGCTTGTGTAAGTCAACACTTGTGCAAAGAGGCTTGATCGGGAAGAATGGGCCGGTGACTACCGACGCTGTGCTCAAGGCTCTGGCCGAACCGCACCGGAGGGAGATCCTCAGGTTGGTCCGTGACGCGGCGATGCCGGTGAGCGTGATTTCCGATCATTTCGAGATCACCCAGCAGGCGGTGTCACTCCACCTCAAAGTGCTGCGCGAGGCCGGGCTGGTGGCAGTGCGCAGGGACGGGCAGCGTCGCCTCTATGTGGTCGACCCGGAAGGGTTCGAGTCGCTCGAGTCGTTCCTCGCCGAGCTGTGGCCCTCAGGCCTGGAACGGCTCAAACAGGCCGTCGAGTCGGATCATGGCGACTGAGCCGTACCGCACCTCGATCGAGATCACCGCTTCCCCGGCCGCGGTGTACCCGTTTCTCACACAACCCGAGTCGATGCTGCGGTGGATGGGCGACTACGCCGTGTTCGACGCCCAGCCCGGAGGCGAGTTCACCCTCGACGTCAACGGCGTCCCGGTGCGAGGCCATTACCTCGAACTCGACCCGCCCCACCGCCTGGTTTTCTCCTGGGGACACGCCGGTTCAGACTTGCTCCCGCCCGGATCCAGCACCGTCGAGATCACCCTCGAACCAACCGGCGACGGAACCAGACTCCACGTCGAGCACCGCGACCTCCCACCTCAAGAAGCCGAGATGCACGCCATCGGCTGGCCCCATTTCCTCGCCCGGCTCGCCATCGCAGCCACCGGCCAGCACCCGGGCCCCGACCCCTTCGCCACCACCCCCCCGCCCAGACCAACCAATACAGAGTGATATCGCCCCCATCCCCGAAGAGCGCCGATCGGCACCTCGTGCGCTTCCTGGTGGCGTGGGTCGGGTTGGCTTTCGGCCGCGTTGCGTGGTGGGCTGGTGGGGTTCGTGCAGATCGGTTCTTCCCGGCGGAGGGGAGAACCAGATGACAACTACACAACCATCCTTGGTGCCGGCGGTGGTGGCGCCGGGCTTCGATTCGTTCGCGGTGCGTCAGGCAATGGCCGGGTTCCTGGCCGGTTACGGCGATACCACTCGCGACGCATACAGTCTGGATCTGCGGCAATGGCTCGGATGGTGTCTCAGTCACGAGCTGGAGGTGTTCGGGGTCAAGCGGGCCCATATCGAGCTGTTTGCGCGCAGCCTCGAACAAGACGGCAAGGCTCGGGCGACGGTAGGTAGGCGGCTGTCGACGATTGCCGGGTTCTACCGGTATTGCGTCGAGGAGCAACTGATCCCAGTATCGCCCGCGGTGCATCTACGGCGCCCGAAGCTGAACTACGAGTCGAACGCCATTGGGTTGGATCGCAACGAGCTCGGCATGTTCTTGGTCCAGGCCAGGCCTTGCCGGCGGGAGAGATCATGGCCTGGCGTGTCTCCTCGCCCTAAACGGGTTGCGGATCTCTGAGGCGCTCAACGCCGATATCGAGCATCTCGGGTTGGAGCGGGGACATCGCACCCTGACGATTACCCGTAAGGGTGGCAAGATCGTCACCATCCCGCTGGCGCCGCGCACCGCTCGCGCCGTCGACCTGTGTGTGGGTGAACGGGAGGGCGGACCGATCTTCTTGAACCACGACGCCACCCGTCGTCTCGATCGGCACGCCGCGACAAGGATCGTGAAACGACTGGCGAGGCGAGGCGGGATCGACAAGAGGATCTCGCCGCATTCGTTGCGGCACTCGTTCATCACCGCGGCACTAGATGCTGGTGTTGCCCTGCGTGATGTCCAAGAAGCCGCCTCGCACGCCGATCCGAGAACGACGATGCGCTACGACCGTGCAAGACGATCTCTCGACCGGCATGCCACCTACATCGTCGCCACCTTCGTTGCCGGAGCCAGCCGATAAGCCAAACCGGGGAGTCGACACCCTGTGTGGCGGCTCCCCGCCCCGAACTGCCGGTTCTGGGCGGGGGGTTCGGACCTTTTGCTTTCCGGCTTCCCTGGTTCCCAAGCGCCGTTCGCCGGGAACCTCGATCAGCCCGTCTTCTTGGCTGGATTCTCGGTAGATATGATGTCCAGCCGGAGATACGAATCCACGCCCACAAGCCGGTGCCTCCTCCGCAATCCTGGCGGCAGGAGTGGCGTTGCTTCAGCCGCTGGCACGATCACGGGAGCAGCAGTTTCGTAACGCACCCTGTTGCGCTCGAGGGCGCAGTATCCGTCCGCCAGGACGTTGCGGCACCAGTCAACCTCGGTGCCGTAGGGCAGTGGGATAAAGAACCACTGCCCGGACCGTTCCGCCCAGACGGGAGTCACATATTCCGTTCCCGACTTGCGGCCCGTGTGATGAACCTTCGTAATCCGCTTCCCGGCCATCCGCAGCCATGCCGGGTTCCCCACCTTCTTGTTGAACCAGCGGAGGAAATCGATCCCAGGCTGCCAGCGGGTACGCCACACAACCACTACCAGCACAGTTGAGGCCAACTCAACCAAGACCAGGAACCTCATAAGCCCCAGAAGCCAAACGAGGCTCCTTCCAACCCACGCAGACATGCGAGTCAATGTGAAACACCTCTACTTCAAGACTCACACCAACCCTAAGGCACGGCCCCAACCGTCAGTTCGGCAGGCGACGCCACTCGGCCCGGATCGTCGCCGTGACTTTGCCGTCGACCTCGATGT
>JAOTWH010000239.1 GCA_029863035.1 Acidimicrobiia bacterium
TGGCCGTTCGTGGTTGTTGGCCTTCTGTTGTCGGTGGGAGCACTGGCGTTCTTGATCTATCCGCTCAATACGGGGTATGTGGCGTTCCTCCCCGGCACGGTCGAGGACGTGGCCGATTACGTCGTGATCGATTCCGCTTCCGCTGAGGTTTACGAGCCATTCGGGGACCTCTATTTCCTCACCGTGTTGTCGGATGAGGTGAATGTGTTCGAGTACATCGAGGCGGTCTTCGACGACGAGGTCGATCTGCTCGACCGAGATCATGTGCGTCCTCCCGACATCTCCCGCGAAGAGTACACCCGCCTCAATCTGGCCTCCATGGAGGAGTCGGTTCAGGCTGCCACTTTCGTTGCCCTCACCAGACTGGGGTATGAGCCAACCTTCGATGGGGGAGGTGCGCTGGTAACAGCAACGGTGGATGACAGTCCTGCGCAAGACGTGTTTGAGTCAGGGGTGGACATCATCGTCGCAGTCGACGGCCAAGAGGTTCGCTTGGCAGAGGACGCGGTCGAGCTGGTTGGGGCGCACGGGCCGGGCGAGACCATCGTTCTCACAGTCGAACGCGAGGACGGGTCCACCGACGATGTGGAGATCATCCTGATCCCCAATCCCGACGATGCCACCAAGGGCCTGGTCGGTGTCTTCTTGGCCACCGCCGAACTCGACATCGACTTTCCGGTCGACGTTGCCATCGAGACGGGCAACATCGGCGGGCCGTCAGCTGGGATGATGTATGCGCTCGGCATTTTCAACTACCTCACCCCTGACGACATCACCAAGGGACATCGGGTGGCCGGCACCGGTGAGATCCACTTCGACGGCGAGGTTGGCGCCATCGGCGGAGTCCGCCAGAAGATCTTCGCTGCCAAGGCAGCAGGTGCCGAGTACGTTCTGGTGCCAACCAACAACTACGAAGATGCCCAGGAAGCCGCCGACGGCGACATCGAGATCGTCGCGGTAGCCACCGTCGACGATGCACTCGATTTCCTCGAGACCTTGGACCCCGTTCCTCAACTGCAGGCGCAATCCGGCTGAACAGACGAACCTAGGGCGGGATTTCGCGCTCTTGATTAGAGTGGTGTCCTGATGAGCGAGGAATCCCGTCCCACGCCGTCGTTCGGCAGTGCCCGTAGGGGTTACAACCGGCAAGACGTCGACACCTATCTGCGAGAGATCCAGGCGCGCCTCGACGAGTTGGAGAAGGATCGATCGATCCTCCAGGCCCGCCTCACCGACTTCAGCGAAGGGGCTGCCGATGTCCGTGGCGAGATCGATGCGGTTGGTGAGGACGTCGATCGCATCCTGCGCGCAGCCGAGGCAGCGGCCGAGGGAATGCGGTCACGGGCGTCCGAGGAGTCGGCCCGCTGGCGAGCCGAGGCCGATGCCAAGGCCCGTGAGACCCTCGCCCAGGCCCAGGCAGCCGCGGAGCACATCAGAGGAGACGCCTGGGATACCGCTACCGAGGTCTTGGAGCAGGCGAAACATCTATATCGCGGCGTGCTTCAGCAGTCGCAGCAGGAGTCGCTGACCCTGCGGGCCGAAGCCGAGCGAGAGGCCCATCAGCTGGTTTCCAACGCTCGACACAACATCGAAGAGGAGACCCGCAAGGCTCGCATGGATTCCGAGCTGATGGTGGCGCAGGCCCGTAGTGAGACGGACAAGCTCATCGAGGCCGCCAAGCGAGAGGCAGAGGCCGCCCAGGAGCGCGCCAAGGTATTGGAGCAGCGGCGCACCGAGCTGATGGCGGAGCTCGACACCGCCCAGGCTGCCATCAGCCAGCTCGATTCCGACTTAGAAAAGCGCAAGACGTCCCTGCAGGCGGCCGGCTTCGATGATTCCACCGTCCGCGTGGTCCCTGCCGAAGAGCCCGAAAAGGAGTGGCTCGATGAGGAGAGAAGTGTCCGATTGGTCAGCGCCTCGGAATTCGGAGATTCGGGCCCGGTCGATGCTGATGATGTAGTGGCTGAGGTCGCCAAGCTGCGTGAGGAATCCCAGCGAGCCGAGTTGGAGCCACCGGCGCCAGAAGTCCTCGAAGTCGAACCCGAAGAGCCAGAGCTTGAGGTAGCGGAGCCGGTGTTGGTAGCAGCACCAGAGCCTGTCGTCGAAGAAGTCGCGCCAGACCCAGTCGTGGAGCCAGAGCCCGCTGTGGAGCCAGAGCCAGACCCAGTCGTGGAGCCAGAGCCCGAGCCCGTCGTGGAGCCCATCGCTCTCGCCGATGACCTCAACGATCTGTTCACCAGCCTGCGAGGGGCGGGGCCGCCGTCGAGTGAGTCATCGCTCAACGGTTCCAATTCCGCCACCGCAGAGGGAGCCTCCGCCGTGGCAGTGGTAGAACCCCAGACCGATTGGTCGGTGAACCCGTTCGATCTACGAGACCGTTTGCTTCTCCCCATCGCTAACCGATCGCTGCGTGACGTGAAGCGGTCCATCGTGGATGCACAGAACCAGATGCTCGAAGAGCTTCGAACCAAGCCCGCCGAGTGGGAGCCCGACGTCGCACTGCTCGAGTCTGCGTTCGGCGACGACCTGCGCCAACTTGCCCAAGAGAGCCACGTGGCTGGCTATGCCGCCGCTGCCGAGCTCAGCGGTGTTGACACCACCCCCCACCCCGATGTGGAACCGGAGGATCCAACACCACAAGTGAGCAACGCGCTCGGCGAAGAACTGATCGAGGCGATGCGAAAGGCGCGAGAGGCCGAAGCAGGAGAGCGGGAGATGGCGGCAGCGATCAGCAAGGTGTTCCGCACCTGGCGCACCGATGGCGCCGAGCGATGGCTGCGAGCGGCGTCCTTCTCGGCATATCACG
>JAOTWH010000052.1 GCA_029863035.1 Acidimicrobiia bacterium
CGTTGGTGTTGTTGACGCTGCGGCTCGCAGAGCCAATCCCGGCCTGGCTCGCCATTGTCGGAGTCGCCCTTGCTCTGGTTGGGGCGACGGTGCTCGCAGTTCGGTTGCCAATGGCCAGATCGATGAGCACGGGCTTCATCCCGGGTGCGATCATCGCCGGACTCGCTGTCGATACAACGGTGAAAAGTGTCTTCCGGTCCTGGGATCTCGCCTGGCAGACCGATGTCATTTCTCTGCTCCTAGTGGCAGCCCTTGGCGGCGGCCTGGGTCTTGTCACGCTTGTCGCATCCCGTCAATCGCACTCATCGGCTGTTGCTCTCGGTGGCCTCATTCCGCCAGCGGGTTGGATCGCACTAGGCGCCTTCGCCATGCTTCATTTGCTCTTCCTGCACAACGTCGGATTCGTCTCTTCCCAGGCCGGGATCTCTTTTGCGGTCGCGGTCGCGGTGGTGTTAGTCGGCGACGTGGCGACCTTGTTGGTTATCGATCGCGTCGTCGCGCACGGGCTTCCGAAGTCAGCCAAGCTGGTCGGCGGCCTGATGGCGGTTGCGCTCGCCTGGGCGCTGACAACAGGGATCGGAATCGGTGCGGCATTCGTGGTGGTGGCGCTGCAGGTGCTCGCTGGCGGCGGCATCGCTGTCACGATCGGTGAGCGAGATTCGGCATCTCAGGCAGGTTCGCGACGAGCGATCGTTGCGATCGCGGGTGGCGGAGTTCTCTTCCTCGCACTCATCGGGGCGTGGCAGATCTATCTAGACCGCGAGGTGCGCTTGCCCCGCGAGGCGGTACCAGCCATCGCGGCCGCGGTCGTCGTGGGTCTGGCACTTTCACAGCGACCGACTCGACAAGGCGGTCGGACGGTGGTCGTTGTGATGGCGAGCCTGGGGATAGCCGCGCTTGCCGTAGTCGTTCCGATCGGGCTGTGGGTCTCGCAGCCATCAATGGAGTCCGCCGCCGTCGTCGACACCATTCGGATCGTCAACTACAACATCCGGGGATCGGTCGACATCGACGGCCAGGTCCGGCCCGACCTCATCGCGACCGAGATACTCACATCTGACCCTGATGTGGTTGTCCTGCAGGAAGTCGGTCGGGGTTGGCCGATTCACGCGTCAACCGACCTCCTCGCCTACCTCCAATGGGACCTGGGTATGGACTACGTATTCGAGAGTGCCGGTGACCAACAGTTCGGGTACGTCATATTCTCTCGCTTGCCGATGGACGAGGTGGCGTCGGGTCGGTTACCGAAGGATGGCACTCAGGACCGCAGCTACATCCTGGTCACAGTGCACGCAGGTGGAGTAGATCTTTCGATCGCCGCCACTCATCTGCAGAGCCGATCGATTCCGCAGATCGCGGCCTTTATCGCTGCCGTCGCGGCCTCGCCCCAACTCGTGATAGCGGGCGACATGAACTTCGCACCGGATGACCCCCAAGTAGCACTGTTCGTCGAGGCAGGATTCACGGACGCAGTGGGCGCTACCGGCGAGCCGTGCCGGACCACCTCGATGGAGCCAACCTCGGGGTGCGATCGACCCGACTGGGTTTTCGTGTCGCCCGGACTCACGGTCGAGCATCTTCGTATCGGCACCAGCGGTGCGTCCGACCACTTGGCTCAGCACGTAACGGTACGCGTCAGCAATTGAGCGTCGCCAGGTGATCGGGCAACGTCGGGAGACGCCTAATCGGGTCCCCGGCTGAGGTTGGGAGGTGTCGTCGTCAGGAAGGGGGAGCGAGCCAGACTCTGCTCGACCGTCGGTCGCGGGTCTATCGCGGCAGGTTGGTGGCGCCCATGAGGTGTTCGTCGACCGCTCGGGCAGCTTGGCGGCCTTCACGGATAGCCCATACGACTAGCGATTGTCCGCGACGCATGTCGCCGGCGGCGAACACCCCAGGGATGCTCGTGGCGTAGTCATCGGTGCTGGCGAGGACGTTTCCGAAGGGGTCTCGGTCGACGCCAAGTTTTTGGAGCATGCCTTGGTGCGTGGGGTGCACGAACCCGGCCGCGATCAGGACCAGATCGGCCGGAAGGCTGAACTCGGACTCCTCGATCTCGGACATCTCCCACCGGCCATCAACATTGGTCCACTCGACCATTACGGCATGGAGCGTGTCGACCTTGCCGTCGGAACCGGAGAACGACTTTGTGAGCACCGACCAAAAGCGCTCACATCCCTCTTCGTGTGATGACGTCGTGCGCAGCTTGTCTGGCCATTCCGGCCATGTCAGCAATATGTCGGGATCCTCGGGGGGCATCGGCAGCAGCTCGAGTTGAGTCACCGACGCCGCGCCGTGGCGATTGGCGGTGCCGACGCAGTCAGATCCGGTATCGCCACCGCCGATTATCACTACGTGCTTGTCCGATGCCGAGATCTCCGATTCATCATGGAGCGACTCACCACTTACGCGGCGATTCTGTTGCTCGAGGAACGGAACGGCGAGCGAGATGCCCTGGAGGTCCCGTCCGGGTACTTCGACATCGCGCGGGTACTCGGATCCGCCTGCAAGGATCACGGCGTCGTAGTCCTCCACCAATCCTTCGATGGACACGTTGTAGCCGACGTGGCTGTTGACGAAGAAGGCCACGCCCTCGGCCTGCATTTGCGCCATCCGGCGGTCGAGGACACCTTTTTGCATCTTGAAGTCGGGAATGCCGTATCGGAGCAGGCCGCCGATCTTGGAGTTCTTCTCGAACACCATGACCCGGTGGCCGGCGCGCGCCAATTGCTGGGCTGCCGCCAAACCGGCGGGTCCGGAGCCCGCGATCGCGACACGTTTTCCCGTCCTCCTCTTGGGCATCTGGGGACGGATCCACCCTTCGTCCCAGGCCCGTTCGACGATGGCGTACTCGATCGACTTGATGGTGACAGGGGCGTCGTGCAGAGCAAGCGTGCACGCCTCCTCGCACGGCGCCGGGCAAACCCGGCCGGTGAACTCAGGAAAGTTGTTCGTCGAGTGCAGAACCTCGGATGCTCTCTTCCAGTCGTCGGTGTACACGAGGTCGTTGAAATCAGGGATGATGTTGTTGACGGGACATTCCGTATGACAGAAGGGGATGCCGCAGTCGATGCAACGAGCTCCCTGGTTCGCTACCTCTGTCGCCGTGAGCGGGATGGCGAACTCTCGGTAGTTCTTCGTCCGCTCCTCGACCGGCAGGTAGCGGCGATCCTCCCGGTCGAAGTCCTGGAATCCCGTCTTTGAGCCCATCAGGCAGCGCCCGCTTGCGCGTCGCGAGCTTCGATGGCCCGCCGGTACTCAACAGGCACCACTTTGACGAACTTCGAGATATAGCGGTCGAAATCGTCCCGGATCTCTTGGGCTCGTGAACTATCTACTGAATCGGCATGCTTCGAAATCAGGTGTAGCAGCCGCCAGGCATCGTGGGCCAGGGGGTCTGCCAAGAGATCTGCCCGGCTTGGCTTGTCGTTGCGGGAGATGGGATGACTCTTGGCATCGATCTGTTCGAGTTCCACCATCGACAGGTTGGCACGGCTGGCGAAGGTGCCGTCCTCGTCAAGTACGTACGCGATGCCTCCGCTCATTCCCGCCGCGAAGTTGAGGCCGGTATCTCCCAGCACGACGACGCATCCCCCCGTCATGTATTCACACCCATGGTCGCCGACGGCTTCGACCACGGCAATGGCGCCCGAGTTGCGCACGGCGAATCTCTCGCCGGCACCCCCGTTGAAGTAACACTCTCCGTCGATGGCGCCGTATAACGCCGTGTTTCCGATGATCACGTTGTCCTTCGGAACGAAAGTGCCTTCCGGCGACGCTTGAACGAGGAGTCTTCCACCGGAGAGCCCCTTGCCGACGTAGTCATTGGCGTCGCCTTCGAGATGAAGTGTCAAACCCTGGGCGGCCCATGCGCCGAAGCTCTGGCCGGCGGTTCCCTTCAAGTTGATCTGGATCGTGTCGTCGGGAAGGCCGGCATGCCCATATCTGCGTGCCATCTCGCCCGACAACATCGCGCCTACGGACCGATTGGCGTTGCGAATCGGTGTTTCGATGATCTTCGGTGTCTTGTGTTCGAGAGCCGGCATAGCTTGAGCGATGAGTTCGTTGTCCAGCGAGTCTTCCAAATGGTGGTTCTGTCGCTCGGAGTTGAAGGTGGCAACACCCTCGGCTGCCTCGGGCTTGTGCAGAACCCGGGTGAGGTCAATGCCTTCGGCCTTCCAATGATCGATGGCCTGGTTGGATCGGATCCGATCGCTTTGGCCCACCATCTCGTTCCAGGTGCGGAATCCAAGTTGGGCCATGAGCTCTCGCACCTCTTCCGCAACGAACAGCATGAAATTCACGACGTGTTCCGGCTTGCCGGGGAAGAGTTGTCGGAGCGTTGGATCTTGCGTCGCCACCCCGACCGGGCAGGTGTTCTGGTGGCACTTGCGGGTCATGATGCACCCCTGGGCTATCAGAGCGGTCGTCGCGAAGCCAACTTCATCAGCGCCCAAGAGGGCGGCAGTAACAACGTCGGCGCCCGTTCGAATGCCCCCGTCGGCTTGAACCGCAATGCGGCCCCTCAGACCATTGGCAACCAATGTCTGGTGCGTCTCGGCCAATCCGATCTCCCAATGGGAGCCGGCGCGCATGATGGAGGTAACCGGACTCGCGCCGGTCCCGCCCTCCGTTCCTGAGATGAGCACGTGATCCGCATACGCCTTGGCGACGCCGGCGGCGATGGTGCCCACCCCTGCCTCCGAGACCAATTTGACGCTGACGCGAGCCTGAGGGTTGACGTTCTTGAGGTCGTGGATCAGCTGCTTGATGTCCTCGATCGAGTAAATGTCGTGATGCGGTGGAGGAGAGATCAGCCCGACACCCGGCGTCGAATGGCGAACGTTGGCGATGCGCTGATCAACCTTGTGGCCCGGCAGCTGGCCGCCTTCTCCCGGCTTGGCGCCCTGTGCGATCTTGATCTGGATGTCGTCTGCATTCACCAGGTATTCGGTTGTGACGCCGAAGCGCCCCGATGCGACCTGTTTGGTGGCCGATCGCATGGAATCGCCGCTCTCGGTCGTGACGTATCGGGACGCTTCTTCGCCACCTTCGCCGGTATTGGACTTTCCGCCGATTCGGTTCATCGCGATCGCCAGGTTGGTATGTGCTTCGAATGAAATGGACCCAAACGACATGGCGCCAGTGGTGAATCGCTTGACGATGTCGCTTGCCGGCTCGACCTCCTCGAGCGGGATCTGGGTTCCTACATCGATATCGAATTCGAACAGTCCACGCAGATTCTTGAACTTGCTCGTTTGGTCGTTGACGGCTTGTGAGTATTCCTTGAACTTCTGGTAACTGCCGGACCGCACCGCGTGCTGCAGGGCGCCGATGGTCTCGGGATTCCAGACGTGCTCTTCACCGCGAATGCGGTAGGCCAGCTCACCGCCAACGTCGAGACTGTGTCGGTATATATGGACGTCACCGTATGCGATGGCATGGCGAGCGACGGTCTCCTCGGCGATCTGGTCGAGGCCGATCCCCTCGATCAAGGATGCGGTTCCGGTGAAGTATTCGTCGATGAAGGCCGAGTCGAGGCCAACCGCGTCAAAGATCTGGGCACCGCAGTAAGACTGAAACGTGGAGATGCCCATCTTCGACATGACCTTGAGCATGCCCTTGTAAATCGACTTGATGTAGCGCTCCTGCGCATCGGCCGGAGTCATCGACCCTTCCAAGTCGTTGGCCACTTCGGCAATGGTGTCGAGTGCCAGATAGGGGTTGATCGCCTCCGCTCCGTATCCGGCCAGTAGGCAGAAATCGTGGACTTGTCTGGCCTCGCCGGTCTCGATCACAAGGCCGGTACTGGTACGCAGCCCTTCACGGATGAGGTGATGGTGCACTGCGGCGGTAGCCAACAGGGCTGGGATCGCGATGTTGTCGGCGTCGATACGGCGGTCCGACAGAATTATGAGGTTGTAGCCCTGGCGTACCCGATCGGTCGCTCTGGCGCAGAGGGCCACCAACGCAGCGCGCATGCCCTCGGCGCCCTCCGAAGCGTCGTAACACATGGTGAGTCGCTTGGTGCGGAAGGCGTCCGTCACGTGGTTCTCGATGCGGCGGATGCGCTCGAGGTCGACATTGGTGAGGATCGGCTGTTCGACCTCCAGGCGCATATGTGTGCCACCTGTGTTGAGGTCGAGCAGGTTCGGTTTCGGACCGATGAGCGAAACCAGCGACATGACGAGCTCTTCTCGAATCGGATCGATGGCAGGGTTGGTGACTTGAGCGAACGTCTGCTTGAAGTAGTCGTAGAGCATCTTCGGTCGATCGGACAGCACCGCCGGCGGCGTGTCGCGTCCCATGGCTCCAACGGGGTCCTGTCCGATTTCCACCATGTGCTTGAGGTAGAACTCGATGTCTTCGCGGGTGTAGCCGAAGGCTTGCTGTGCCGCCAGGAGCGTGTCGGCATCCGGCCCCATGGAAGCGACTTCTTCCGGCAGCTCGGTGAGGCGTATCTGGGAGTCATCGAGCCACTTCTGGTAAGGCTTTGCCGTGGCGAGCGTTGATTTGAGCTCTTCGTCCTCCACGATCCGCCCCTCTTCCAGATCGATGAGCAGCATCTTGCCTGGCTGAAGCCGCCATTTCTTGATGATGTTCTCCTCGGGAATGTCGAGAGTGCCCATCTCTGAGGCCATCACCACAAGGTCGTCGTCGGTCACGAAATACCGTGCCGGGCGCAGCCCATTCCGATCGAGGGTGGCGCCGATCTGTCGCCCATCGGTGAACGCCACGGCGGCGGGGCCGTCCCACGGCTCCATCAACGCGGCGTGATACTCATAGAACGAGCGGCGGTCCTTGTCCATGAGCGGGTTGCCCGCCCACGCCTCGGGGATCATCATCATCATGGCATGACCAAGCGAGTACCCGCCTGCCAAGAGCAACTCGAGGGCGTTGTCGAATGTGGCGGAGTCGGAGGCGCCGTCGCCGATCAGCGGCCAGAGCTTGTCGAGATCGTCACTAAGGATCTCCGATGACATCGTTGCGCGTCGCGCCGTCATCCAGTTGATGTTGCCCTTGACGGTGTTGATCTCGCCGTTGTGGCACAGCAGCCGGAATGGTTGGGCCAGGCGCCAGCTTGGAGAGGTGTTGGTAGAGAAGCGCTGGTGGACCAGGGCGAGCGCCGACTCCATGGCGGGATCGGCCAGGTCCGGGTAATACACGGACAGGTTGGCGGCGAGCATCATCCCCTTGTAGGTGATGGTGCGGCTCGACATGGACGAGATGTAGTAGCCGCCGCTCTCGAGAACTTGAGGCGTACGCTGAATGATCTGAATCTGGGCTTGTTTGCGGGCGACGAAGAGCTTCTGCTCGAGATGATCCTGATCGCGTATTTCGGGGCCGGCTCCGACGAACACCTGCCGGATGACAGGCTCAATCGCCTTGACGCCCTCGCTCAGGCAGGAAGGATCGACCGGAACGTCACGCCACCCAAGCAGCTGGAGTCCTTCCCGGATGATGATCTCCACCAGCGCGTTCTCACACACCACGCGGTGCACGTCGTCGCGAGGCAGGAAACACATTCCGACGCCGTACTGACCTTCCGGCGGTAGTTCGATGCCGAGAGCGGCGGCCTCTCGTCGAAAGAAGCCGTCCGGGATTTGCAGCAACAATCCAGCACCGTCGCCTGCCAGCGGATCGGCTCCCACCGCTCCCCGGTGGGTGAGGTTGGTGAGCACCGTGAGTCCGTTGTCGATTATCTTGCGACTCTTGCGTCCCTTGATGTCAGCGACGAAGCCGATCCCGCACGAGTCATGGTCGTGCGACCGGTCGTAGAGGCCCAAGCCTCGCTCCTCGTCCAGTGGGTCTCTCAACTTCGCCTCATGCTGAAGCCAGCATTGCGGACGGCGCTATGTGACGATGGGTTGTGCAAGAAACACTCTCCGTGTCCTTAGGAACCATGCAGGATAGTTGGTGACGCCCTTGGGGGGCACAGAGATGTTTCTCAGGTCCAATGGGCTGGTGTGGTTGAACCGCTCCTACCAAACCGCCTTCGAACGGTCACGCCAACTACAACCGAATACGGTGCACAAGTAATCTCGGGCCCTGGGGCGGGAGACGGGAGGTGCAGCCGACCTCGCTGGTCGCGACGGCCTGGTGGTCGGCCTTGATCTCATCGATGTCTTCGGTCCGGACTCGATGTAGGAGACTGCTGAGAAACATGGCTGGTCCTGTTCCCCTCTCGCTACTGCCCGACAACTCGTCGGTGGACGAGGACGGCATGTTGAGCATTGGGGACGTGCCCGTCGACCTGCTTGCGGCGCAGTACGGCACTCCGCTGTTCATCTATGACGAGGAGCACCTGCGGACCCGGTGCCGCCAGGCCGTCGAGGCGTTCGGTGAAGGTGTGGCCTATGCCACTAAGGCGTTCTTGTGTCGAGCCATGGCACGCGTTGCGTACGAAGAAGGCATGCACCTTGATGTTGCCACTGGCGGCGAGTTGCGGGTGGCGCTGGCGGCCGGCGTGCCCGGCGACAAGCTGGTGATGCACGGCAACAACAAGTCCGAGCTCGAATTGGCCATGGCGCTCGATGCCGGCGTCTGGCGCATTGTGGTCGATAGCTTCGACGAGCTCAAGCGAATCGAACGTCGGCATGCCGATACCGGCCAGGTGGCGCCGGTCCTGTTGCGGGTGACCCCCGGTATCGAAGCCCACACCCACGAATACATCGCGACCGGGCAGGACGACTCAAAGTTCGGCTTCACTGTGTCCAGCGGTCTCGCCGGCCAGGCGGTCGATCGAGCGATGGCATCGCCGGCGATCCAGCTGTACGGCATACATGCCCACATCGGGTCCCAGGTCTTCCGGCTCGACTCGTTCCGCAAAGCCGCCCAAGCACTGGCCGAGTTCAGCAATCCGCTCGACCTACCCGAGCTGTCCGTTGGTGGCGGACTCGGAGTTGCCTACGTCACCGGCGAGGAGACGCTTCCCATTCTCGCCTGGGGAGAGATCGTGCTCGAGGCCTGCCGGGACGCCGGTGTGACTGCCCGGGTGACCGCCGAACCGGGTCGTTCCATCGTTGCCGCTGCTGCCATCACGCTGTACCGAGTTGGCACGGTGAAAGAGCTGGGTGGCATCCGTACGTATGTGGCCGTCGACGGGGGGATGAGCGATAATCCGCGTCCGGTGCTCTACGGCAGTGGATACGAGACGTTCCTGCCCCGGTCCACCGACGCGGCACGCGAGTTGGAGGTTCGGGTCGTCGGCAAGCATTGCGAGTCCGGCGACATATTGGTGCGCGACGCAAGCGTCCCTGACGACATCGCGGTGGGTGACCTGCTGGCTACGCCCGTGACGGGAGCGTATGGCCATTCGATGGGTTCGAACTACAACAAGGTCCTGCGGCCAGCAGTGGTGTTCGTGCGAGATGGCGACGCCCGCCAAGTGGTCCGGCGCGAGACCTACGACGACCTGTTGGTCACAGACGTCGGCTAGCTACGTCAGGCAGCGGCTCGGCCAAGGGCACGCGTCAGCTCAGCAGACCCACGCTGGACTTGGGCGTGGTGCGGGCGAGAGCAAGGCCCAGCAGGGCCAGCGGAAGCTGCCATGCCAGTGCCACCCGGATGTCGCCGACCGCTTCGGCCAACGCGCCCACCACTGGCTGGGCGGCGGCGATCATCAGACCGGAAAGGCCAAGGACGAGGCCGGTGGCGGCGCCGGTGTGGGCTGACGAGACGAGTTGGCTGGCCTGGGCAAGCGCAACCGGGAACAGGCTGAACTGAAAGAAGGCGATGCCTGTGATCGCGATGAGTGACAGGGGCCCGCTGGTGACGGCGAACGCTGCGACGAGGGCGGCGGTCGACGCCGCGGCGACCGTGAATACCCAGCGACCCCCGAAGCGGTCGAAGGCCCAACCGCCCACCGGTTGAGCGATGACGCCGATGGCCAACACGACTGTCAGCAAAACACCAGCGCTGGTTTCTCCCCAGCCCTCGTCGACCAACATCTTGACGAAGAAGGTGATGAAGCTTCGTCCCACCATTGCGATGATGCCGAACGTCACCGCCACGGAAATTAACTGAGGCGTCACGGCGCCGCGCAGTCTTGCCGACGGCGTCGCCGGTGTCTCATCCAGCCTCACCCGCAGCGTGACCGCTGTTATCAACAAGGGGACAGCGATCGCCGCCATGGTCAGGCGCCAATTGAGCGCCGCAACGGTCAACACGACCGCTGCCGGAGCCAGGAGGTGCCCGGCGGACCCACCCCAGCCGTGGATGCCGAGCATGCGCCCCCGACGCTCGGGGTAGGCGGCGACTATGAAAGCAGTTGCCTGGGGGTGGTAGGTGGCTCCACCAAGGCCGGCGAGCAGGCTTACCACGACGATGAACCAGAATGTTGGTGCAACCGCCATAGCCAGAAAGCCGACGGCGCCAATCGCGAAACCGAACACGAGCATCCATCGCCGTCGCCCAGATCGATCAGCAACATTGCCGAGGACCGGCTGGAGGACACCGGTTAGAAGCATGAACGCGAACGACAAGATGCCGAGTTCGCTGTAGTCGAGATCGAACTCCTCGGCCAGGGGCGGCAGGAAGGCCGGCAGGACGGTCGAATACAGGTCGTTCACCAGATGCGCCCCGACAAGGGCGATCAGGACGGTTCTGGGACGGACTGACATGGGGGCCATCCTGCCAGCATCACGACTTGCGCACCAATCATCTCCAGACGATCCACGATGGACGTGCGGCCTCGCGTCCAAGTGAGTCGGGCTTCGAGGCTGGCGGTGAATCCTCCCACCCCGATCGGTGCTCAGGTCAGGGTTCTGGCCAGCCACCAGGCGGCTCCGCCGAAGATGACGACGCCGGGGAGCGAGCGCTTGGTGACGACGGCGCCTATGAGCCCGCCGCCGGCGGCGGCGAGCGCGATCGTCACATCGGGATCGCCGTCGGGCGCGCCGAGTCCAATGGTGGCCAGCGCCACGAACAGGGCTACCGGAAAGACATCGAGGAAGCGCCCTACGGCTCCCCCCGGCAGCGTTCGCGGCCGCACCAGAAACACCACCCGGCTCGAGTAGGTGATGACGGCCATCGCGATGACGATCGACAGATCACTCACGGAACCCTGCTCCGATCGCGGCGGCTCCCGCAGCCGCTCCAGTGATCTGCCATGCGTCCGACAGCGCCAGGGTGGCGCCAAGTGCGAGGACGACGGCCAACCCGGCGACGAACCAGTCGCGACGGGTCCTCACCAGGGGAGCGGCGAGGCCGAGAAACAGGAGCGGAAAGAACACGTCAGCTCCCCAGCTCTCAGGGTCGGCTGCCGAGCCGAGGATCACGCCGATGACGGTTCCGGACACCCAGCCCGTGTAAAGCAACACGTCGGCCCCGAATTTGTAGGCGACGAGGTTTTGCTCGCCGCGCCGCGAGGCATGGATCGTGAGGCCAAACGTCTCGTCCACCAGCACATAGGCGAGAGCAGCTCGCACGGTGGGCGAGCGTGGACCGATCATGGCGGCCAGCCGGGCCGACATGGGGAGGTGCCGAAGTGCAAGACCGGTGGTGGCTATCAGGACCGGCGCTGCGCCCGAGGACAGCAGGCCGACCATGGCGAACTGGGCAGCGCCAGACACGACGATCGCTGAAGCCAGTACGGCCAGCCAGCCTGTCATGCCGGCGTCCACCGCCAGCGCCCCGAAGGCGACGCCAAACGCGCCGACGGCCACCAGGATCACTACGCCGTCGCGCAATCCGGCACGAAATGACGGGTTGACCACCATCGATCGATGCTACAGAGGCGTTAGCTCGCCGAAATGGCCGCCGTCGGTCGTGGCGCGGTCCGAAGTTGACTAGGCGCCCGCTGCCGGGCGGCGCAGGCCAGCGAAGCTGGACACGTTGGTCGTCGGCCCTACCCAGCCGCTATCTCGATGCCCTGACGGCCTCGGCCACTGCCACCAAATCTGCCACGCGATGGGGCGAAGCGAGTGCGACCACGGAGTGATCGACGCCTGCTTCCTCTGCCTGGGCGAGCCTCTCCGGCAATGAGGCGGGGTCGCCGGACCAGAATTGGATCGACTTCTCGATCTGGTCTGAAGGGCGGCCCACTGTGTCGCACCACGCGGCCAGCACCCCAGCCTTGTGGCGGAACGACTCGAGGTCGAAATCCATGCCGGGGGTGTTCCAGTGGTCAGCCCAGCGGGCGGCGGTGCGCAACGTCCGCTTCTCCCCGCCGCCGCCGATCACCAGCGGAGGGCGTGGCTGCTGAACCGGCTTGGGTTCGCAGCGAGCCGACTGCAGCCGGTAATGGTCGCCCTCGAAGTCGGCGGTGTCCTCCGTCAGCAGGAGGTGGATCACCTCGATCGCCTCGTCGAAGCGATCGAATCGCTCCTTAAGGTGGTGCAGTTCGATCCCGTAGGCCTCGTGCTCGTCGACGTTCCAGCCGGCGCCG